>CAINWZ010000017.1 GCA_903854725.1 uncultured Bacteroidota bacterium | reverse complement strand
TTTTGGCTATGCTTCCTTGCAAGTGTATTTTGATTTTGCTCCTTGGTTTTTGTTGCTTTTAGTGCCCGCTATTACCATGCATACTTTTGCAGATGAGTATAAGCAAGGCACTTATGAAATTATTAGAACCTTACCAGTAAGCCCTCTTCATTTGGTAGTAGGTAAATTCTTAGGAAGTTTATTAATTGTAACAGTGGCTATTGTCCCCACACTTTTTTATGCTATTGCTTTACATGTACTTAGTGATGTGGGAGGAATTGATTGGGGTGCTACCTTGGGTTCGTATAGTGGCCTTCTTTTTTTAGCAGCTAGTTATACGATGGTGGGGATTTATATAAGTAGTAGTACTAAAAACAATTTAGTATCCTTATTACTTTCCATTGCTGTAAGTGTTTTACTATTTAAAGGTTTTGATTGGCTAAGTACGCTATCTATATTTAAAAATGGAGCCGACTTCTATGTCAGCAAATTAGGATTGCAAGCACACTATATTAATATGAGCAAAGGAGTGTTGGCCGCTCAAGATATTGTATACTTTTTATCTATTTTGGTTTTATTTGCGATAGGAACTATCGAAAATATTAGAGGTAAAGTAAAATATATTATTACGGTGGCTGCTTTAATGATGGTGAATTTATTTTTTTCGCTTTATACCAGCCAAGTAGATTTAACCAAAGAACACCGATACACTTTAAGTGAAAGTTCTCAGCAAATTGTAGCTGCCCTAAAAAATCCCGTTAAAATTCATTTGTACTTAGGGGGAGATTTGCCACCCTATTATCAAACCATCGCGCAAGCTACCACCGAATTGTTACAGCATTTCAAACAATTGAATCCAGCAGTGATTAGTTGGGAAGTAGAAGTGCCCAGTCAATTATATAAAGAGAAGGATTTGTATCAATTTTATGATAGCCTTTCTAAAATGGGTTTGCCAATACAAAGAGTGCAGGACGAAAATAGTCAGTCCGATAAAAGGGTCGACCAATTAATGATTCCAGGAGCTTTGATAGAAGTAGCTGGGCAAGCGCCCATAGTGATTGACTTAAGAAGTAGTAAAAAATATTTTAAACCTTATAATATTGTAAAAGATATTCCAGAAGAAGATGTTGCGGCGAGCGCTAATGCGGCAAGTTCTTTATTAGAATATAAGTTTACACAGTCCCTTTATTTATTGAATAGAACAGTGGTGCCCAATATTGCTTATTTGACTGGAAATGGAGAGCCAGTTAATTTAACGGTGAATCATTTGGGGGAGTCAATTATGCACCAATATAATTTAGCAGTTTTTGATTTAAAGAAAGGATACCCTGATCCTAAAAAAATAAAGACACTTTTAATTGTAAAACCTACACAAAATTTTACTGAAGTTGATAAATTAAAACTAGATCAATATATTTTGGCTGGTGGTAATATTGTTTGGGCACTTGATAAGCTCTATGCCGAATACGATAGTTTACAAAAAACACAAGGCTCCTACATAGCATATGATAGAAGTTTGGGGCTGGATGATTTACTTTTTAAATATGGAGCAAGAATTAATTCCAATTTAGTACAGGATTTGAATTGCGCTAAGCTTCCCATGGTAGTAGGCACCGAAACCGATGGTAGCCCCATTATACAAAGAATGCCCTGGCCTTATTTTCCTTTTTTACAAGGAAATGATTTGCATCCTATTGTTCAAAATTTGGATCGCGTATTAACTTATTTCCCTTCAAGCATTGATACCATTGCAGTGGCTGGTATTCAAAAAACAATTTTATTGACGACGGATACCAATAGTAGAATCATAAGTACGCCCACCCTAGTTGAATTAAATAGTGGTAAGCAGCAGGGAGAGTTAGCTAGCTTTACAGGGCACCATTTGCCGGTTGCTTTAATGTTAGAAGGTAAATTTCCCTCATTGTTTGCGAACCGAATGGCAGGTGCTTTGCAGGATAGTATTCAACAGGCAACGGGCAAGTCCTATTTGAGTCAAGCAATAGCAACTTCCAAGCAAGTTATTATTGCAGATGCCGATATTGTTACCAATCAAGTAGATGTTAAAAGAGGCCCACTACCTATGGGAATGATGCCTTATGAAGAGTATCAGTTTGCCAATCACGAATTTTTTGTAAATACAATAGCTTATTTAAATGAGCCAATTGGATTATTAGATAGCCGTAATAAACAAAATATACTTCGTTTATTAAATCATGAAAAAGTGGCCGAGAATAGAATCTTGGTACAAATTATTTTAGTGCTAGGCCCCTTATTGCTATTAGGTGCCTTCTTTTTTATATGGGCGCAATATCGTAAACGTCAATTTGCAATCTAAGAAAGGATGTCGTAACTTTATAATATGACAACAGATCAATTAGTATATCTTGTTTTTGGAGTGGTAATAGTAATCGCTTTAGTGCTAGACCTAGGATTTTTAAGTAAGAAAGATGCGATTATAACAATCAAACAAGCCTTACGCCAAACATTTTTTTGGGTTTTATTGGCTTTGGCTTTTTGGGTATTTATGTGGGTAGAGGAAGGTCAAAAAATTGGGTTTGAATACTTAAGTGGTTACTTAATGGAATGGAGTTTAAGTATAGATAATATTTTTGTTTTCATTTTAATATTTAATGCCTTTAAGGTAAAAGAAAAACATATTCCTAGAGTTTTGTTAATTGGAATACTAGCTGCTATTTTATTTAGAGTTGTTTTCATAACTGTTGGTGTAGCGCTTGTTGCACAATTTTCTTGGGTACTCTATATTTTTGGGGCTTTTCTTTTATATACAGGGTATCAAATGTTTGTAGCTGGAGAAGATGATAGTTTTGATCCACATGAATCTAAAGTATATCTTTTTTTAAAAAAAATATTACCCATTGGAAATACGGATGGTGATGGCAAGTTTGTAGTAAGAGATCATAATAACAAACCCTTGTATACAAGTTTATTTGTAGTGGTGGTGCTACTAGCTGCTATAGACATTGTCTTTGCTTTAGACTCTATACCAGCAGTAATGGGTATTTCTAGAAGTAGTTTAGTAATTTATACCTCGAATATATTTGCCATACTGGGTTTACGCTCTTTATTCTTTTTATTAAGAGGTGCCGTCAATCAATTTGAACATTTGCAACAAGGTATCGCCATTGTTTTAATTTTTATTGGTATTAAAATGTTGGGAGAACATTATATTAATATGTGGTTGGATAAAAACACCCAAGTATTAATTTCATTAATGGTTATCATATTTTGTATCACAGGGTCAATTCTTTATTCTATATTCACGAATAAGCAAAAATTACCAAAAGATATTTCAGACGGGTCGCTTTAAAAAGTATCTTATCTTTGCTCATTATTATCAACAACCCATGAACGGAAAAAAAGTTGCTTTCCTTATTGCTTTAATCATCTTCATTGATCAAGCCATAAAGTTTTATATTAAACTTAATTTTTTTATTGGAGAAGAGCATGTGTTAATGGGCTCCTGGGCAAGGCTGCATTTTATTGAAAATGAAGGCATGGCATGGGGTTTAAAATTTGGAGGTGGGTTTGGGAAAATTATTTTAACCTTATTTAGACTAGCTGCAGTGGTATGGGGTACTTTTTTAATCAAAGGGTTTATTGAAAAAAAATACCATAATGGTTTTATAGTATGTGCAGCTTTAATCTATGCAGGTGCAGTGGGAAATTTAATAGACAGTTTATTTTATGGTATCATTTTTGAAGCGAGCGTCCCTTATACCACCATGGTAGCTCACTTATTTCCAATGGGTGGAGGATATGCCACTTTTTTACATGGAAAAGTAGTGGACATGTTTTACTTTCCTATTATTCAAAATGCACATTTTCCCTCTTGGTTCCCTTTTTGGGGAGGGGAGGAATTTGAATTTTTCCGTCCTGTTTTTAATTTTGCAGACGCTTCCATTAGCACAGGCGTTATTACCTTGTTTATCTTCCAAAAGACATTCTTTAACGATACCGATACGGAAATCAGCTTAGGCGACACTAAGTCAAGCCCAGACACAGACAAAAGCGCAAACTAGCACTCCCTTAAGCAGGCATTATTGCTTGTTGCAAAGCCTAAAACCGACCTGGCCTTTTTTACAAGCTTATTCGTACCTTCGTGGCCTAAAAATGAGCTAGGATAAGCGTTGTATGAATAAAAAGTACCCAGAATTTAATGGATTAAATCTTCCCTCTATTGAGGCGGAGATATTGGCTTCTTGGAAGTCAGAGCAGGCTTTTGAACAATCAGTAAGTTTAAGAGAAGGTAAGCCCCCCTTTGTTTTTTATGAAGGTCCTCCAAGTGCGAATGGTATGCCAGGCATTCACCATGTTATTTCAAGAACATTAAAGGACATGGTATGTAGGTATAAAACCATGCAAGGGTTTCAAGTAAAAAGAAAAGGTGGTTGGGATACACATGGCTTGCCAGTAGAATTGGGTGTAGAAAAAGAACTGGGTATTACCAAAGAAGATATTGGAAAGAAAATTAGTGTAGAAGAGTATAATAAAAAATGTAGAGAGGCGGTATTGCGCTATAAAAAAGAGTGGGATGATATCACTAATAAAATGGGATACTGGGTTGACTTAGACAATCCTTACATCACTTTTGAAAATAATTATATTGAAACCCTTTGGTGGATATTAAGTACGCTATATAAAAAAGGGTATTTATATCAAAGTGTAAGTATACAACCTTATTCGCCTGCAGCTGGTACTGGATTAAGTTCACATGAGCTCAATCAACCTGGTACTTACAAGGATGTAAAAGATACTTCTGTAGTAGCTATGTTTAAAGCAGTCCAAAATGCCGACAGCCAATTTTTATTTGATGCTGTAAAAGCAGCCGCTCAAACTAAATCACAGGAAGTATTTTATATGGCATGGACTACTACGCCATGGACATTGCCTTCTAATTTAGGATTAACCGTGGGCCCCAATATTGAATATGTATTAGTGGCTACGTATAACCCCTATACCGCTATACCTGTAAATGTTTTATTGGCTAAAGCATTACTAACAAAATATTTTAAGGAAGAAGGAGAAGGCTTAGAAAGTTTTGCAGAAGGAGATAAAATAATTCCATGGAAAATAATGGCTACTTGTAAAGGCAGTCAATTAAATGGTTTGCGTTACGAACAATTGATGCCATTCGAGGCCAATGATCCTGCTACATTTGAAGGAGATCCGTTTAAAATTGTATTGGGCGATTTTGTAACTACCGAAGATGGAACGGGTATAGTGCATACTTCACCAGCTTTTGGTGCAGATGATTATAAAGTGGGTCAAAAAAATAATTTAGGTATTATTACTTTAGTGGATCGTGAGGGAAAGTTTGTAGAAGGCGTTGGAGAATTCAGCGGCCGCTTTGTAAAAAACTATAAAGATGAAAAAGAATATCAAGATGTAAACGTTGATATTTCTGTAAAATTAAAAAAAGAAAATCGCGCGTTTAAAGTAGAAAAATACGAGCACAATTATCCGCATTGCTGGAGAACAGATAAGCCTATATTGTATTACCCATTAGATGCTTGGTTTATTAAGACCACTGCGGTAAAAGACAGATTAATAGAATTAAATAAAACCATTAATTGGAAACCAAAAAGTACAGGAGAAGGTCGTTTTGGAAATTGGTTGGAAAATATGGTGGATTGGAATTTATCTCGTAGCCGCTATTGGGGAACCCCACTTCCTATTTGGAGAACAGAAGATGGCACAGAAGAAGTTTGTATTGGATCGATAGAAGAATTGACAAAAGGATTTGTGGCAGCCAAAGAAAAAGGTTTTAATAAAGAGGTTACATTAAAAATAATTGATGGCAAATTAGATGTTGATTTACACAAGCCATTTGTAGATCAAATTGAAATTTTGAGTGCAAGTGGACAACCCATGAAACGTGTTTTAGATTTAGTAGACGTATGGTTTGATTCTGGTGCGATGCCTTATGCGCAATGGCATTATCCATTTGAGAATAAAGATTTAGTAGATAAAGGACAAGCCTTCCCAGCCGATTTTATTTGCGAAGGGGTAGATCAAACAAGGGGCTGGTTTTATACTTTACATACTTTGGGTGTTTTGCTTTTTGATAGCGTAGCTTATAAGGCAGTCATGAGTAATGGTTTGGTCTTAGATAAGAATGGTAATAAGATGAGTAAGCGTTTAGGCAATGTGGTGAATCCATTTGAAACTATCGAAAAATATGGAGCGGATGCTACACGTTGGTATTTAGTAACGAACGCATCGCCATGGGATAATTTAAAATTTGATATGTCAGGTATTCAAGAAGTACAAAGAAAATTCTTTGGTACTTTATACAATACCTATCAATTTTTTATTTTATATGCGAATGTAGACGACTTTCATTTTGAACAAGCGCCAATCCCGCTTGCAGAAAGACCTGAAATTGATCGCTGGATAATATCCTCTTTACATACATTGGTTCAAACAGTGACTACCTCCATGGACGACTTTGAGCCTACCACTGCAGGACGTGCTATTGAAGCTTTTGTTGACGAGCATTTAAGCAACTGGTATGTAAGATTATGTCGTAGACGTTTTTGGAAAGGCACTTATACACAAGATAAAATTGCAGCCTATCAGACTTTATATGAATGTATTGAAACCATCACAAAATTAATGGCACCTATTGCGCCGTTTTTCTGCGATCAAGTTTTTAGAAATTTAAATAGCGTTACCCAAAAACATAAGTACAGTTCTATCCATCATGCACCTTTTCCAATTGCAGATACATCAAAAATTGATACTGCCTTGGAAGCTAGAATGCAAATGGCACAGGATATTTGTTCTTTAGTTTTATCTATTCGTAAAAAGGTAAATATTAAAGTGCGCCAGCCCTTACAAAAAATATTAATACCTGTTTTAAATCCAGCTATGAAATTGGCGATTGAATTAATGGAAGAATTAATTGTTGCCGAGGTAAATGTTAAAGAAATTAATTATATAACAGAGACGGAAGGGGTCATTAGCAAAAAGGTAAAAGCCAATTTCAAAATTTTGGGTGCAAAATTGGGAACCAAAATGAAACAGGCCTCTGCTGTGATTGCCAATCTGACGCAAGCCCAAATTAGTAGCTTAGAAAAAGAGGGAAGTTTAGCCTTAACGATTGAGGATGAAACTATTCAATTGTTAATCAATGAAGTAGATATTATAGCAGAAGATATACCTGGATGGAGCGTAGCTGTGAAAAATGCCTTGACAGTGGCCTTGGATATTACCATTAGCCCTGAGTTATTGAAGGAAGGACATGCCCGTGAGCTGGTAAATAGGGTCCAAAACATAAGAAAAGAGAGCAATTTCGACCTTACAGACAAGATTTTGCTTGAAATTGAGGATAATACAGACTTGAAGGAGTCCATTATTCAATTTTCGGACTATATTTGCCGCGAAATTCTCGCAGTCCAAATAGACTTCGTGCCGGCCTTGAAAGAGGGGGTAGAAGTTGACATAAATGATCACAAATTAAGAATTTCAGTTAGACAAAAAGGATAAATATGCCTACAAAAAAATCACCTCCCAAAAAGTCGGCTCCTGCAAAAAAAGCAGCACCTGCAAAAAAGGTAGCGCCTAAGAAAGCGGCTCCTGCAAAAAAAGCAGCACCTGCAAAAAAGGCAGCGCCTAAGAAAGCAGCTCCTGCAAAAAAAGTAGCGCCTGCAAAAAAGATAGCACCTAAGAAAGCCGTTCCTGCAAAAAAAGCAGTACCTGCAAAAAAGGTAGCGCCTAAAAAAGCGGCACCTGCAAAAAAAGCAGCACCCGTTAAAGCACCTTTAAAAAAAGCAACACCTATAAAAGCCCCCCTAAAAAAAGCGGTTCCTACCAAGGCACCCGCTAAGCCAGTCGTTCCCGTTAAAACAATTGTAAAACCAGTTGCTAAGCCAGTAGAAAAATACGTTCCACCTGCTAAGCCGGTTCCTAAAATACCAACACCTCCTGTAAAGCCAGTTCGTAAGGTAGCTGAACCAATAAAAGATATTAAAGTTCCAAAAATAGGTGCAAAAAATAGTGTGCCATATCAACCAGGTTATGTTCCAATGGAAAGAAGAAAAGAAGTAGAAAGATCAACTGAGACTTTAGTTAAATATTCTGATGCTGAATTAAAAGAGTTTAAAGAATTAATTTCTAAGAAATTAGAAGCTGCTAAAAAGGAATTGGTATACTTACAAGGACTTATTACCCGTAAGGATGAATTAGGTGGTGATAATGACGACGCAAGATACATGACCATGGAAGATGGCAGCATTAGCATGGAAAGAGAGCAATTAGGTCAAATGGCTAGTAGACAAATTACTTTTATCGACCATTTGGAGAAAGCCTTAATGCGTATCGAAAACAAAACCTATGGTATTTGTAGAGTTACGGGTCGTTTAATAGACAAAGCCCGTTTACGTGCAGTGCCACATGCTACATTAAGCTTAGAAGCTAAAATGGGGTATGTTAAAAACAGTAACGATCAATAAGAAAAGCTAATATTTATTTTCTCTATAAAAAAACCCTGATAATTTTATCGGGGTTTTTTGTAAGTTTTTTTTACCTCATCCGTTTATAGTCTTCTACACATTAGCGGCTTATTTAACCTCTTGCATTTCGATAAGCTTACGGTAATAACCATTTTGTGCTAGTAGTGCTTCGTGATTGCCTCTTTCTACAATATCGCCTTTTTGCAATACGACAATTTCATCTGCGTGTCTAATAGTTGATAGCCTGTGTGCAATAACAATAGAGGTTCTATTTTGCATCATATTATTGATGGCTTCTTGTACTAATTTTTCACTCTCTGTATCTAGTGCAGAAGTAGCTTCATCTAAAATTAAAATAGGAGGGTTCTTTAAAACAGCACGTGCAATGGTTAGGCGTTGACGCTCACCACCACTCAATTTACTACCTCTATCACCAATTACACTTTGAAAGCCACCTTCTTTCTTTATAATAAAATCGTAGGCATTGGCAATCTTTGCAGCTGCAATAATTTCAGCTTCTGTAGCATCTGGTTTACCCAAAGCTATATTTGCAGCAATGGTGTCATTAAATAAAATGGGTTCTTGCGTAACAATACTTATTAAACTTCTTAAGCTATGCAAACTATAGTCTTTAATACTTTTTCCATCAATGTATAAATTACCAGCACTCACATCATGAAAGCGCGGTACTAAATCGGCTAAAGTGCTTTTACCAGCACCTGATGAGCCTACCAGTGCTACCGATTTTCCTTTTTGAATAGTAAGATTTATATTTTTTAAGATAGCTGTATCCTGATATTGAAATTGCACGTTGTCAAACTGAATAGATTCTTTAAAAGAATCTAATAAGATGGGGTGCGCTACTTCTTCCACAGTCAATGGTGCTTCTAGAATTTCATTCAATCGATCCAAAGTAGCATTGCCTCTTGTGACGTTGTAAGCCGCTTGGGATAAGGCTTTTGCAGGATTAATGATTTGCGAAAACAAAGCTACATAGGCAATAAAAGAACTACCAGAAAGTATTTCACCACTTAAAACCAATTTGCCACCAAACCATAACACGCCGCATAAAATAATAACACCTAAGGTTTCAGAAATAGGAGAAGCTAAATCGCGTCTATTCAATATTTTATTTTTGATATGGAAAATATCATCCACCAATGCAAAAAATTGTTTTTTCACTCTGCCTTCTGCGTTAAAGGCTTTGATAATTCTTAAGCCCGTTAAAGTTTCTTCCATCTGGCTTAAAATTTCACCCCATTTAACTTGGGCTTTATTGGTATGTTTTTTCAAACTCCTACCAATGCGTCCTACAATGAGTCCTGCTAGGGGCAATAATATAAAAACAAATAAAGTAAGTTTTGCACTTATAATAAATAAGAAAATAAGTATACCTATAATATTCAAAGGCTCTTTAATGATTCCTTCCAATGCGCCAATCACAGAATTTTCCAATTCCGTGATATCATTAGAGGATCTGCTTAAGATATCTCCTTTGCGCTGTTCTGTAAAATAGCCAATAGGTAATTGTAATATTTTTTCATACAAGAGTCTGGAATATTTACGCGTTACTCCGTTTCTTATAGGCGCTAAAAAATAAAAAGACAAATAAAGAAAAGTGTTCTTTAGAAAAATATTAATAATGATTGCTAAGCAAATCCACCCAAGGGCAGTAACCTTCCCATGGGTATCTATGATTTGTTGTAAGAAGCCATATACTATCTCTTTAATATTGCCAGAACCGCCAGAGGCAGTGGCTGTGTTTATTACACCAGTCAATTCTCCTTTTTGAAATATAAGGTCCATAAAAGGCATGAGCATACCCAGTGAAAACAAGCCAAATACGATAGATAGGGTAATAAAAAGGCTGTACCAACCCATATAGGCCTTGTATTCTCTGATATAACTTATGATGCGAATAAATTTCTTCATATTCAAAATTATTCCCTCAGAATAATCAGCAAAGTAACTAATTTTACAGCGAATCAACGATTTTGATTATGGAAGAAGGAAAAAGACAAAAACAGGTGGCCGGGGCTATTCAAAGCGCCCTTAACGATATCTTTTTAAAATTAGGGCTTACTAATTTACAGGGGGGGATGATTTCTATCTCTTCCGTAAAAGTGACTCCCGATTTATTAGAGGCAAGAATTTACTTGAGTTTATTTCAAGTGAAAGACACAGAGGGCTGTTTTAAGAAAATTCAATCACAGGCATGGGAAATCAAAAAGCATCTTTCTGATACCATGAAACATCAGTTGAGACGTATCCCTGTATTGCAATTTTATTTGGATGACACCCTAGACTATGTTTTTAAAATGGATGAGATTCTAAAAAATTTATAAGTGCATCTTTTATTTGCATGGCGTTATTTTAGAGGAAAGTATAATTTTCAAGCAATTCAAATTATTGCCTGGGTAAGCGTTGTTGCCATTGCGGTAGGTACTGCTGCCCTCATTATAGTATTAAGTGTTTCAAACGGATTTACAGAAGTAGTCAAAGGATTGTATTCCGATTTTTATGCAGACGTTCGCGTAACGCCCCAGCAAGGCAAATTTTTTTCAATTACTGATGCAAAATATGAACAAATAAAATCTATAGAAGGGGTGAAGGCTGTTAGTAAAGTGGTGGAGAATAGAGCGTTGTTGGTGAAAGGTGATTTACAATCGGTTGTATTTGTGAAAGGTGTTGATAAAAATTATAGCAGCATTAATAATTTAGCAAAGTACATGAAGCGCGGGCAGTACATAATGGGTAATGTAGAGCATCCCATATTATTATTGGGCATAGGGGTGGAGCAGAAATTAGGATTGTTTAGTTCTTTTATAGGGGATACATTACAATTGTATGCAGTGAATAGGTCGGGGAAGGCCTTTACCGATCTTAGCCAATTAAACAATTTAACAGCAGTACAAGGGGGTGCCTTTTCGGTGCAACAAGAATTTGATGAACAATATGTTTTTACCAATTATGCATTTGCTCAATATTTATTTGATTTAGATACGAATCAATATTCGGCTATTGAATTGTCGGTCAATGCAAACGCGCAAGCTAATGTTATAGCCACCTTGCAAAAACAATTAGGTACTAATTTTTTAGTACAAGATAAGTACCAGCAAAATGCAGACCTCTATAAAATAATGCAAATGGAAAAGTGGATCATCTTTGCCATTCTTGCGTTAATAATGATTGTAGCATCTTTTAATTTAGTAGGTGCTTTAACGATGTTGGTTTTGGAAAAACAAAAAGATATACATGTGCTACATGCCATGGGAGCAAGACCCTGGGATATTCAAAAAATATTTTTATTATTATCTGGCATCATGGCCTTTATGGGCGCCTTTATAGGTGGCGGTATAGCTAGCTTGTTTTGTTGGGCACAAAACCAATTTCATCTTATTAAATTAGGTGGCAATTCTTTTGTGATAGATTATTATCCAGTAAAACCCATGGCAGAAGATTATATAGCCATTATCATCTTGGTAATAGTTATTGCAGTATTAGCAGGATGGATCCCCGCACGTAAAGCAGCAGATAAACTTTTCGAAAAAATAAACTAGTAAAAAATAAAAAAAATGACAAGATAAATTAGACTTAATTTATCTTGATAGGAGAAACTAAAAAAAATCAAAAAGAGAGATTTATTCTAAGATTTATATTTTATAAAATCTTAGAATAAATTAATAATCGCCTAAAGTTTCTTCTAATTGTCCTAAAGCTTTTGCAAGTTGCTCATCGTTAGGAGCAATACCATGCCACTCATGACTGCCTTCCATAAAGTCAACGCCTTTACCCATTTCTGTTTTCATTAAAATACAGATAGGTTTACCTTGACCAGTTAATGATTTTGCTTTATCCAACGTGGCTACTATATTATCCATGTCATGACCATCCATATGCAAAACGGTCCAATGAAAAGCTTTGAATTTATCTTCTAAACTATCAAGAGATAATACTTTGCTTAATGGGCCATCAATTTGTTGACCATTTACATCCACTGTTGCAATTAAATTATCTACTTTATTGTGAGCGGCAAACATGACTGCTTCCCAAATTTGTCCTTCTTGTAATTCACCATCGCCATGAAGGCTATAAATAGTTCTGTTATCCTTATTATATTTTTTACTAAGTGCTGCACCAATAGCTACACTTAATCCTTGTCCTAAAGAGCCACTTGCAATTCTAATGCCAGGTAAATTTTCATGTGTTGTAGGATGACCTTGCAATCTTGAATTTATTTTTCTAAAAGTAGCCAGTTCTTTCACGTCAAAATAACCAGATCTTGCTAGTACGGAATAAAATACTGGAGAGATATGACCATTGGATAAAAAGAAAAGATCTTCATTAATGCCATCCATAGAAAACTGTGTATCAATTTTCATTACTTTAAAATAAAGAGCCGTCAAAAAATCGGCACAACCTAAAGAACCTCCAGGGTGACCACTTTGTTGCGCATGTACCATTCTTACAATATCTCTTCTAATTTGCGAAGCAATTTTAGCTAATTCTGCAGTTGATTTATTCATAGTTGTCAAGTTGAGGACAAAGATAGAATTCATAGGCTAATTTGCGCCGAAAATGTAAGAAAATAGCTAAAAAAAGACTTATCAACAATAGATAGGATTTATTAGCTTTGTAGCCTCAATGAATATGTATGTCAGAAGAATTAAAGAAAGTAACCACAAGTGCTGATGCCGGAATGAAAAAGGCAATTGGTCATCTAGAAATTGAAATCTCCAAAATAAGAGCTGGAAAAGCTTCTCCTTCTATTTTGGAGGGTATTAATGTAGATTATTATGGCACACCAACGCCAATAAGTCAAGTAGGCAATGTGCAGGTTTTGGATAGCAGAACATTAAGTATACAACCCTGGGAAAAGAACATGTTAGCGCTAATCGAAAGGGCAATAATGGGTGCCAATATTGGTATTACACCTCAAAACGATGGTGTTCAGATTAGATTGTTTACACCTCCATTAACTGAAGAAAGACGCAAGGAGTTATTTAAAAAAGCTAGTGCCGAAGGAGAAGTGAGTAAAGTGTCTATTCGTAATATTAGACGTGAACATATAGAACAAGTAAAAAAATTACAAAAAGATGGCTTGAGTGAAGACATTTGTAAAGGGGCTGAAGATGAAATTCAAGTGATCACAGATAAGCATATTGCTTTGGTAGAAAAACATTTAGAATCTAAAGAGAAAGAAATAATGACTGTTTAATTTTTGAATAACTTTCAAAAATTAGCAATAAGGTTTTACAAGATATAATTGGTAAGCCCTGACACCCCTAGTGTTGGGGCTTATTTACTATATAGACCCCAGCTAATATAATCAATAGGCTTCCTACTTGTAGTAGAGAAATTGACTCTCCATAATAAAAGCCCCAGGCTACTGCAACAACAGGAATACCATAGGTAACCATCGATGCAAAAATAACAGTAGATCTTTTGAGGAGCATATAAAAAAGGATAGAAGCTATAGAGGTACCCACAACGCCCAGACTAATACTTGCTATGGAAGCATACTGTATGGCATGGCTGTTAAAATCTAACGTAAAATAACCCGTAAAATAGAGTAGTAGTGCACTTGGAATAATTAAAAATGCAAAGGCGATAGCAACGATATCTATAGCGCGAATATTTTGTAGAAATTTACCTACCATGTTTACATTTAAGCCATATAAAAAAGTAGCTACTAAAACAAGTGATGCAAAAGCCAGGTTTTCAAAACTAATATTTTTACCTACAGCAAAAAGCAAACATAAGCCTACAAAACCAACCAATACCCCTATCATTTTTTGTGTAGTAGAGCTTGTTTTAAAAAATAGTAATCCTACAAGAATGGTAAAAAGGGGGGTTAAAGAATTTAATATTCCTGCTAAAGAACTATCTATTTTAGTTTCTGCAATACAAAAAAGATAAGCAGGAATAAAACTGCCTAAGATGCCAGAGAGCACTACTAAACTTAATTTTTCTTTGGGTATTTTCTTAAAGGCATTAAAAGCAAAAGGCAATAAAATAAGACCAGAAGATAGCATACGAATAGAAGCTACCTGATAGGGAGAAAGCGCTGTGAGCCCTTCTTTCATTAAAACAAAGGAACTTCCCCAAATAATGGATAAGATGCAAAAAATGGTCCAATTGATAAACTTATTGTCCATGCGCAAAGTTTTGGGTAAAGATGCTTAATTTTTAATAAAAGTGGATAAATACTTGCTCAATTGACGATAAATTAATTCCGATTCCTTTTCTTTGTAGGAATGAATCAGCAAGCCAATTATTCGATAAAAGTAGACCAATTTGAAGGCCCTTTTGACCTCTTACTTTTCTTTATAGAAAGAGACGAGATGGATATTTATAATATCCAAATTACTAAAATCATCAACGATTTTTTAGATTTTATTCATTTACAAGAAAAAGTAAATATTGAGCTTAGCAGTGAATTTATTTTATTTGTTTCTACTTTAATGCGCATAAAAGCAAAGTTATTATTACCTAGAAAGGAGTTGGATGCGCTAGGAAATGAAATTGATCCTCGACAAGAATTAATTGATAAGATATTAGAATATAAAAAGTACAAAGAGGCAGCTGTTCAAATGGCCGACTTAGAAGCACTTAGAATGTTAATGATGAAAAGAGGTAACATTCAAAAAGAAATGTCATTGGTGGGAGAAGAAGCGGCGGAAGGAACAGAATTGCAAACAGTTACTTTGTTTAAGTTAATGAAGTCATTCGAAAAAGTAATGACTCGTTTGCAAGAACGCCAAAATAGACCAGTACATACGGTAGTGAGATACAACTACACGATGGATGGCAGTAGGTCGTATTTATTAGACATTGTAAAAGAAGGTAAAACAGTGGCTTTTGAAAAAGTATTTGACATATGTCAAGACAGAGTGCACGCCTTATTTTTATTCTTATCTATACTAGAATTGTCTCAACAAAAATATATGAAGTTGATGGTGGGCGAAGGACGCAATAATTTCATCATCGAATGGAATGAAAACAGAGAAGATGATTTAGAGCCCGGCCATATAGACAATTTCGATTCTTATGAAACACCTAATTTAGAATCCTTCAAAGAAGATCCTATTTTACCAGAAGATGGTGAGCACAAAGAAGAAGATATGGGAGATTTTGATCCTAGTCTTAATTAAACCTCGCTCATTATTTCCTTACCTAGCAAGGATTTCACAGCTTCAGCAATGGCAAGCGCATCATAATGACATTCATGATGAAGCTCTTTTAAGCTACCATGTTCAACAATACTATCTGGAATACCTAACATGGTAATTTTACTATTGTAATTATGTTCGTTCATGAATTCTAATATAGCAGAACCCATGCCGCCCACAATAGTCGCATCTTCAACAGTGATAATTTTATCAAATTTTTGAAACACTTCATGCAATAAAGCTTCGTCGATTGGTTTTACAAATCTTATATCATAATGTGCAGGGTCTATTCCTTCATCTCTTAAATTTCTAATAGCAGTTTGTGCAAAATTACCTGGGTGTCCTAATGATAAAATAGCAATATCTTTTCCGTCTTTTAGTTTACGACCTTTACCAATTACAATTTCTTCAAATGGTTTTTGCCAATCCACCATTACGCCTTCTCCTCTCGGATAACGAATCACAAATGGAGACTCAATAGAAGGTAATTGTGCCGTAAACATTAAATTGCGTAGTTCTACTTCGTTCATTGGAGCTGCAATAATCATATTGGGTATACATCTAAAAAAAGCAATGTCATAACAACCATGGTGCGTAGGTCCATCTTCACCAACAAGTCCTGCTCTATCTAAACAAAAAACAACAGGTAATTTTTGCAAAGCCACATCGTGAATTACTTGGTCGTAAGCTCTTTGCATGAATGAAGAATAAATATTGCAAAATGCTTTAATGCCTTGCGTCGCCAAACCAGCACTTAAGGTAACAGCATGCTGTTCGCAGATGCCTACGTCGAAAGCCCTATCTGGCATAGCTTCCATCATAAATTTCAAAGAAGAGCCACTTGGCATTGCAGGCGTAATGCCCATAATTAAAGAGTTCTGTTTTGCTAATTCAACAATGGTATGTCCAAAAACATCTTGGTATTTAGGAGGTTGAGGGGTTTCAATTTTTTTCTTAATAATCTCGCCCGTTAATTTATCGAATAAACCAGGTGCATGCCATTTGGTTTGGTCTTTTTCGGCTAATGCGTATCCTTTTCCTTTTACTGTAAGGATGTGTAAAATTTTAGGTCCAGGTATTTCTCTTAAATCTTTTAAAGTATCTACTAAGTTGGAAATATTATGACCATCAATAGGACCAAAATAACGCAATTGCAATGCTTCAAATAAATTACTACTTTTTGAAACAACCCCTTTGATGCTAGCTTCTACCTTCGATGCCATTTCGCGGGTAAAAGTTTTTCCAATGGGTAATTTCCCCATCAATTGCCAAAGCTCATCTCTAAATTTATTATAAGTAGGAGAAGTGCTAATATCAGTTAAGTATTCTTTTAGAGCGCCCACATTGGGATCAATGCTCATGCAATTGTCATTCAAAATAATAAGCACATCGCTATCTGCAACACCTGCATGGTTCATTGCTTCAAAAGCCATACCGGCTGTCATGGAGCCATCTCCAATAATTGCAACGGACTTTCTATTTTCTTTTTTATACTTGGCTGCCATTGACATTCCTAATGCAGCAGAAATAGAAGTTGAAGAGTGTCCAACGCCAAAAGTATCGTACTGGCTTTCGCTTCTTTTAGGGAAGCCACTTAGGCCATTGTATTTTCTATTAGTAGCAAATTGGTCGCGGCGACCTGTTAAAATTTTATGACCATAGGCTTGATGACCTACATCCCAAACTAATTGGTCATAAGGAGTATTGTATACATAATGAAGGGCAACGCTTAATTCTACCACTCCTAAACTCGCTGCAAAGTGACCTCCGTGAACGCTGACTACATCAATGATATATTGACGCAATTCATCGCAAACCTGATGTAATTTCTCCCTAGAGACCTTTTTTAGGTCGTCTGGGGAATCAATCATTTTTAATAAGGGGCCTGCCTCAATATGCATCAGTGGTAATTAGGGTGTAAAAGTAAATTAATAACATAAATATACGTCAAAAGTTTACAGGGAATTTAAAGGCTTGCCGTATACCCTAGAATATGACCATTAATCAATTTTAAAGGCTCAAAACCTAGTTATTAGGGGTAAATTTGGAGTAGATGAAAAAGCACTCCTCTTTATATTGGATTTGTCAAATTTCAGGCTGGTTTAGCTATGGCTTAACTATTTTGTTTTTTGCCTCTATTTTAGATAAAGAATTGAATCCTATTTTTTATCCAAGATTATTATTGAATTTATCCTTGGGTATTTTAATCACCCATATTTTGAGAGAAAGCATGCATCGATTTTCGTTGCGTCCACCTATGCCTTCTAATCAATGGTGGAAGCTGGTTATTTTATTATTAGTTTTCTCTATTTTAAATAGTTTCTCTTCAAGTTATTTAGCGGATATTTTTAAGTTATATGAACCCGGTAGAAATATCCCGGCATCTAGAAGATTTTTATTCAGTCTTATTTTTGATACCCCTATATTTTTAGTGTGGATGTCTGTTTATGTTTTATGGCATTATATTGAATTTACTAATTCGGAAGAAATTAAGAAAGTAAAGTTGGAGACAATGATTAAAGATTTGGAATTAAAAACCATTAAATCTCAAATCAATCCCCATTTTATATTTAACGCCTTAAATAGTATTAGAGCTTTGGTGGATGAAAATCCGGAAAGAGCCAGACAAGCCATTACGGAGTTAAGTAATATTTTAAGAAGTAGTATTCAAGTAGATAAAGTGGAAGTAACAAGTTTGGAAAAAGAATTAGACATTGTTAAAGATTATTTAGCATTGGAATATATTCGATTTGCAGACAGATTAAAAGTAGTTTACGAAGTGGATCAAAAAACATTGAGCAATCAAATTCCTCCTATGATGTTGCAGACTTTGGTGGAAAATGCTATTAAACACGGGCTGGGTAAGCAACCTGGCGATTGCACGATAAAAATTATTTCAAAATTAGAACAAGACAAGTTGGTCTTGATGGTTCAAAATACAGGCTTGTTACAGCAAAAAGAAAAAGATGGTTTTGGATTACAAAGTACAAGAGAAAGATTAAATATATTATATAGAGGACAGGCGCTTTTTGAAATATTTCAATGCGAGCCTAATCAAGTAACAGCCAAATTAGTAATACCTATTTCGTAATAAATTTTTACAGACATGCCAATTAAAGCAATAATTATTGACGATGAAAGATTAGCTAGAAATGAGCTAAAAAAATTATTGGAACAACATCCAGACATTCAAATCATTGATGAAGCAAGTAATGTAGACGAAGGGGTGGAGAAGATTGAATTATCGCATCCTGATCTTATTTTTTTAGACATTCAAATGCCAGGTAAAACAGGCTTTGATTTATTATCTGAATTAGAAAAATCACCGAAGGTTATTTTCACAACAGCGTATGATGAATTTGCATTGAAGGCATTTGAGGTGAATGCTTTAGATTATTTATTAAAACCTATTGACCCCAAGCGATTAACAGATGCTATTCAAAAATTGCAAGCCGAAATGCTGTTAGAGCAAGCTAGCTTATCGGGCAATATGCGTGGTCCTTTATCAGAAAGCGATCAGGTATTTGTGAAAGATGGGGAGAAATGTTGGTTTGTGAAACTAGAAGAAATTAGGTTGTTTGAAAGTGTGGGCAATTATGCAAAAGTGTATTTTTCTACTAACAAGCCTTTAATATTAAAGTCACTCAATGCTTTAGAAGGCAGATTGGATGAGCACGTTTTCTTTAGAGCCAACCGCAAACACATTATAAATTTACATTGGATTGAAAAGATAGAGCCTTATTTTAATGGAGGCTTATTGGTGGAACTAAAAGGAGGAGAGAAAATTGAAATAAGCCGCAGACAAACGGTGAAGTTTAAAGAAATGATGAGTTTCTAATTAGCGCCCTTTTACACTTATTTATTTAGGCTATGAATGGCATCGGCCATTTCCTTAATAAGGGTAGGATTTTTTTCTACTGCATTACCAATCACTATAATATCGGCACCTGCTATACAATTCTCTATTGCTTTTTCGGCAGTAGTAATACCACCGCCTATAATCAAGGGAGCGCTAATATGTTTTGCTACTTCTTTAATCATTTCAGTAGGAATAGCTTTTTGAGCGCCACTACCTGCATCCATATAAATTAATTGTAAGCCTAGCATTTCGCCAGCCATAGCAGTACAAATAGCAATATCATTCTTATTAGAAGGAATAGGATTTGTATTTGAAATATAAGAAACGGTGGTAGGAGAACCACCATCGATAAGCATATAACCTACAGGTATAATTTCAAGCCCACTTTGTCTAATGAATGGAGCACTTACAACATGGTGCCCAATTAATAATTCTGCATTACGTCCAGAAATTAAAGACAAGTATAATAAAGCATCTGCTTTTGCAGTTATTTGATCTGGTGAGCCTGGAAAAAGAATGACTGGAATACTACATTGCTTTTTGATGGTAGCGACCATCTTGTCCAAGGTATCGGTAACCACTAAACTTCCCCCTACAAAAAAATAATCAACTTTAGCATTGACAGCAATATCAATCGTCTGTGCTAAACGTTCCTCATTCAATTTATCTGGGTCAATTAAAACAGCGAATGCCTTCTTCGCATCAGCCTTTCCTTGTCGTATTGTATGGTATATATTCTTGCTCATTTCTTTACCCCCGTAAGGTGCAGCTTTTTGTTGGAATCCTCAAAATTATCCAATTTAATTATATGTATTGTTCCCAATCTTCATTTATTACAAAAAAAACTTAATAGGGGCAGGTTTTTTTTCGCAGAAACTAACAAGTGGTGGGGATAAATCGTCAAAATCAAGCCGGATATGGGGTTTGATTTAATCCACATTTCTTTTCCACAGCTGTTGATATTTCCATGGTTGAATTATCGTTATAGAAAGATATTTTCGTATACCCATCAAGGTTTTTGAAAAACCTAGTGGGATAACCCACTAACATCCTAAAAATAGAATACGACCATGGCTACTCCTAAAACAAAAAAAGGCTTACAATTTTCTCGCCTATTTACAAAAGAGAATGTGTCTCCATTTGATCAATTTGAATACGACTATAGAGATAGCGTTATTAAAAATCCAAATGGTGAGAAGATGTTTGAAATGACAAATGTTGAAGTTCCCAAACAATGGAGTCAGATTGCCACAGATATTCTTGCACAAAAATATTTCAGAAAAGCAGGTGTACCACAACCCGATGGAACACTAGGTCGTGAAACAACTGTAAAGCAAGTAGCACATCGTATGGCGAATTGTTGGAGAGTATGGGGAGAGCGTTATGGTTATTTTGCAACAGAACTAGATGCGCAAATATTTTATGAAGAGTTAGTATATAGTATTTTGAATCAAGCTTGTGTGCCTAACTCACCACAATGGTTCAATACCGGATTGCATGAGAGTTATGGTATCACTGGCGGTGCACAAGGCCACTATTATGTAGACCCTAACGATAAGCAATTAAAAAGATCAACAAGTGCTTACGAGCGTCCGCAACCACATGCTTGTTTTATATTAAGTGTAAGTGATGACTTAGTGAACGAAGGCGGTATCATGGATTTATGGACAAGAGAAGCAAGAATTTTTAAATACGGATCTGGAGTAGGAACTAACTTCTCTCAAATTAGAGGAGCCAACGAAAAATTAAGTGGTGGTGGATCATCAAGTGGTTTAATGAGTTTCTTGAAAATTGGAGACCGTGCTGCTGGTGCCATTAAAAGTGGTGGTACAACACGTCGTGCCGCTAAAATGGTTTGTTTAGATTTAGATCACCCAGAAGTAATGGATTTTATTAACTGGAAAGTAAAAGAAGAAGATAAGGTTGCTGCATTAGTAGCAGCTGGTTATGATAATAGTTATGAAGGAGAAGCATACGCAACTGTTTCAGGACAGAACTCAAATAATTCAGTACGTATCCCCAATAGCTTCTTTAAAGCATTGTCTGAAAATGGCAATTGGGAATTAAAGGCACGTACCGATGGTCGTGTGATGCAATCTATTCCTGCGCATGAAGTATGGGATCAAATTGCCAATGCTGCATGGCGTTGTGCCGATCCAGGAACACAATATGACACGACTATTAACGAGTGGCATACTTGTCCAAAAGGTGGACGCATCAATGCTTCTAACCCTTGTTCAGAATATATGTTCTTGGACAACACTGCTTGTAATTTAGCTTCTATCAACTTGCGTAAGTTCTTCAATGAATCAGACAATAGTTTTGATGTTGCTGGTTTTGAATATACTTCAAGATTGTGGACCACCGTATTAGAAGTATCTGTTTTAATGGCACAATTCCCTTCTAAGGAGGTAGCACAACTTTCATATGATTACAGAACATTAGGTTTAGGTTTTGCTAACCTTGGTTCTATGTTAATGGTAAGTGGTATTCCTTACGATAGCGAACAAGCTCGTGGAATAGCAGGTTCTATTACCGCTATCATGACAGGCGTTGCTTATAAAACATCTGCTGAATTAGCTTCTTTCTTAGGTGCGTTTGATAGATACGAAGAAAACAAAGAAGACATGTTACGTGTTATGCGTAATCACCGTGCTGCTGCTTATGATGCAGAAGGCGCTTATGTTGGAATAGAAATTAAACCACAAGGAATTAAAGCACAATACACGCCTGATTATTTATTGAAGGCTGCTACAAAGGCTTGGGATGATGCAGTTCAATTAGGTGAAAAATATGGTTATAGAAACGCACAAACAACTGTAATAGCTCCCACTGGAACCATTGGTTTAGTAATGGATTGCGATACAACAGGCGTTGAGCCAGACTTTGCATTAGTGAAGTTTAAAAAATTATCTGGCGGTGGGTATTTTAAAATCATCAACCAATCAGTGCCACAAGCATTGAAGAACTTGGGGTATTCTCAAGCAGAAAATGATGCGATTGTAAACTTCGCTGTAGGACATGCAAGTTTCGCAGGAGCGCCACATATTAATAATGAATCTTTATTAGGGAAAGGGTTTTTACCAGAAGAAATTACAAAATTAAATGGTGCAGCTAGATCGGCCTTTGAGATTGGATTCATCTTTAATCGTTTCACATTGGGTGATGCTTGTTTGACAAGATTAGGTTTTAAAGAAGAAGTGTTTGCAGATTGGAGCTTTAACTTATTAGAGTCTTTAGGATTTACCGAAGATCAAATAGATGCGGCCAACGATTATGTATGCGGTACCATGACTATTGAAGGAGCACCTTTATTAAAAGATGAGCATTTACCTGTATTTGATTGCGCGAATAAGAATGGCAAAAAAGGGCAAAGATTTATTCACGCCCATGGACATATTAGAATGATGGCTGCTTGTCAACCATTCTTATCTGGTGCGATTTCTAAAACAATTAATCTTCCCAATGAAGCAACTGTTGAAGAAATTGCAGATTGTTATTTAATGAGTTGGACATTGGGGTTAAAAGCAAATGCTTTATACCGTGATGGTTCTAAATTAAGCCAACCTTTAAGTACAAAATCTGACAAGAAGAAAAAAGTGGATGCTGAGTCAGAAGAAGAAGTAAGCGCAGATGCTGGATCACAATTGGTAGACTTGAGTAAATTAAATGTAGATGAATTATTAGAAGAGGTTCAAAAAAGAATGTCTGCTTCTACCGACACTACTTTCAAGCGTCAATTATCTCGTATCGTTGAGCGCAAATCTTTACCAGCTAAGCGTCGTGGCTTTACACAAAAAGCACGCATTGGTGGTCAAGTATTATTTTTAAGAACTGGCGAATACAACGATAGCACTTTAGGAGAAATATTTATAGATTTAGCGAAAGAAGGTTCAACCCTTCGTAGTTTAATGAACTGCTTTGCGATTTCTATTTCTGTAGGTTTACAATATGGTGTGCCACTAGAAGAGTTCGTAGAGAAATTTGTCTTTACTAAGTTCGAGCCTTCTGGAATGGTAGATCATCCAAATATTAAAACCACTACTTCTATCGTAGACTTTATATTCCGTTCTTTAGCGTACGAATATTTAGGCAGAACCGATTTAGTACATGTATTAGATAAGCCTACCGTAGAGAACTTAGGAGAAGAAGGAGATATTACCTTAGTAGGTAAGCCTGAGTTAAGCAGCATTCGTGTTACAGCGCCTGCAGCAGCGCCAGTTGCTAAAGCCAATGTAGCCGTTGCAGTGGAAGCTGGCGGGTCTATGGATCAAGTACAAGCGGCTGCGAAAAGCATGCAAAGCGATGCGCCTGCTTGCAGCACTTGCGGACATATTACAATAAGAAGTGGTACCTGTTATAAATGCTTAAACTGCGGTACAAGCATGGGCTGTTCGTAAAAACCAAATTTTCATGGAATGTAAAATTTCATTTTTACTACGCTAATGATTTTTAAGCCCCACCCCATAAACGGGTGGGGCTTTTGCTTTTTACCCCTTTACGGCTTTGTTTAAGTTTATTGCAATTTTTAAATCTATTAATTCCGCTTATAAAATGAGGGGGTCTTTTTTGTTTTTCATCCAGTTTTTTCTTTAAATTCATTCTTTAATTACAATAGCAAAAACGATTGCCTTATGTCTAATTTTGAAGTAAAAGTTTCTCCTAAAAAATACGATGCAGTAATAGTGGGTTCAGGTGCTGGAGGTGGAATGGCTGCCTATGTATTATCTAAAGCGGGATTAAAAGTTTGTTTACTAGAAGCGGGTCCAGAATTTGATCCTGCAAAAAATTCAGCGCAATTAAAAAATCCTTGGGATTCACCTCGTCGCGGAGCAAGTACTAAAATGAGACCCTTTGGAGATTTCGATGCCTCTTTTTGGGGATGGGAAATTGATGGTGAACCTTATACGCAAACACCAGGAAGTGATAAGTTTGAATGGTGGAGAGCTAGAATGGTAGGGGGTCGCACCAACCATTGGGGACGTATCTCCCTTCGTTTTGGACCACGCGATTTTAAAAGAAAAAGTATTGATGGCTTAGGCGATGATTGGCCAATAGGATATGAGGACATCAAACCTTACTATGATAAGATTGATAAATTAATTGGTGTGTACGGTACAAATGAAGGTCGTGAAAATGATCCTGATGGCATTTTCTTACCTCCTCCAAAACCACGTTTACATGAATTAATGTTTAAGAAAGCAGCCACTGGCATTAATATACCGGTGATCCCTTCTCGTTTATCTATTTTAACTAAAAAAATTAACGACGAACGTGGAGCCTGTTTTTATTGTGGTCAATGTAATCGTTCTTGTAAAGTGTATGGCGATTTTTCTTCTTCATCCGTTTTAGTAAGACCTGCTATTTTAACAGGCAATGTCGATTTAATCACAGGCGCCATGGCGCGTGAGGTCATGACCGACAATGAAGGAAAAGCAACAGGTGTTTCTTATGTCAATAAATTTGACAATCAAGAATATCAAATAAATGCGAAAGTGGTTATTCTTGGAGCGAGCACTTGTGAAACAGCTCGTTTGTTATTGAATTCAAAATCAACAAAACATCCTAATGGTTTAGCAAATAGTTCTGGAGTAGTAGGTCATTACTTACATGATTCTACAGGGGCTGCTTTAGGCGGTGTTATTCCTTCTTTATTTGGACGTAAGCGTTACAATGAGGATGGCGTTGGTGGTATGCACGTGTATACACCATGGTGGTTGGATAATAAAAAATTAGACTTCCCGCGTGGTTATCATATTGAATATTGGGGAGGTATGAGCCAACCTGGTTACGGATTTGGAATGGGCATGCAAGGTTTAAATGGAAAGTTTCAAGTAAATGCAAAAACCAAAGAAGCAGGTGGATATGGTGAGTCATTGAAAGAAGATGTTCGTTTCTTTTACGGTGCAAGTGTTGGAATGGGTGGACGTGGTGAAGCAGTTCCTCGTTTTGAAAACAAGTGTAGTATCGATCCTGATGTAGTTGATAAATTTGGTATACCTGTGTTAAAATTTGATTGTAAGAATTCTGAGTATGAAGTGAAGCAAGCAAAACATATGAAGGAAACCTTCCGTGAAATTATGCATGAAATGGGAGCAGTTATTACATGGGGTGATCAAGATGATGCAAGTAATAAATATGGCTTATCTAATCCAGGTAATATTATTCATGAAGCAGGTACAGTGCGTATGGGTGCCGATAAAAAATCAGCTCCATTGAATGCATTTGGCCAAGCTTTTGATTGTAAAAATTTATTCTGCGTAGATGGTTCGGTATTCACTTCGCAAGCAGATAAAAACATTACATGGACTATTTTAGCATTGTCTATGCGTACTTCAGAATATGTATTGGATCAATTACAAAAACAAAATTTATAATCTAGTTTTTGTAAAAAATAACAACGAAAATTTATAAAATTTTAATTTAAAATATTATGGACAGAAGAAAATCCATCAAAGCGATGATATTAGGAACAGTTTCAACAGCTGTTTTAGTAGAAGCTTGTAAAAATTCTGCCACCACGGTTGCAGAAGTGAATATGGACGATCGTATGCAGGAGGAAAAGGATTATTTAGTCAAAGTAAAAGCGCAGCCTAATTTTTTTACTGCACATGAAATGGCTACTATCACTGTGTTATCTGATATTATTATTCCAAAAGATGCAGTCAGTGGCTCTGCTACAGATGCGAAAGTGCCTGAGTTTATCGAGTTTATTGTAAAAGATATGCCCGATCATCAAGTGCCTATGCGCGGTGGTTTAAAGTGGCTAGACTTACATACCTATAAAAAACATGGCAAAGCATTTACCGAGTGTTCTAGTAAGGAGCAGATAGGTATTGTAGATGAAATCGCTTATCCTGCAAAAGCAGCACCAGAAGTGGCTCAAGGAGTTAGTTTCTTTAATAAAATAAGAGACTTAGTTACAACAGGTTTCTACACTGCAGAAATTGGTGTGAAGGATTTAGGCTATATGGGTAACGTTCCCAATATGTGGGCAGGCGTACCTGATGATGTTTTAAAACATCATGGTCTTGCCTACACAGAGAAAGAGTTAAAAGAGTGTATTTAATTTTACTAACTGATAGTACTTCCTGCGGCAATGGCTTCACTAGGTTGTACAAAGTATAATTTACCATTGGCATCTTCTGCCATTAAAATCATTCCCTTGCTTTCTATGCCGCGCATTTTGCGGGGTGCTAAATTAGCAACCACCACCACCTGCTTTCCTACAATAGCTGCAGGATCAAAATGCATAGCAATACCAGATAAGATAGTTCTTTTTTCCGTGCCTAAGTCTACTTCTAGTTGAAGTAATTTATCGGCTTTCTCTGCTTTTTTGGCTTCTATAATAGTACCCACGCGTAAATCTATTTTACCAAAATCATCAAAAACAATTTCAGGTTTCAAGCTCTTGTCTTTTACCTCTGTTGGGCTTGCTGCTGGAGTGTTGCTATCCATAGTTATTTTTTTAGCGTTGAGATTGCTTTTTAATTGTGTTAATTCTGCTTCTATTTCTTCGTCTTCAATTTTTCTAAATAATAATTCAGGAGGGCGTAAACTGTAACCTACTTTTAATAAATTAAAGCCACCTGCGTTTTCCCATTCCAACATTCTATCTACCACTTTCATCATATAGCACATTTTTTTTGCAGTATAAGGTAAAAAAGGATGAATAAGAATAGCCAGGTTTGCACAAAGTTGCAAACAAGCATGCATGGTGTTGTCTATTTTTGCTTGCGCAGTAGGGTCTGTATCAATATGCTTGGCCAAAATCCATGGCTCCTTCTTTTGCATGTATTGATTGCCAATTCTTGCAAGGTTAATTACTTCAAACTGAGCTTCTCTAAATTTATATTGCTCTAAAAGTTCAGTAATTTTTTCTTTACTTTCTTTAACACTAATCAATATCGCTTGGTCTTCGTCGTCTAAGAATTCAGTGTGAATGGCAGGTACTTTTCCTTTACATAATTTATGCATTAGCACCCAGGTTCTATTCACAAAATTAGCAAAGATGCTTACTAGCTCTCCATTAACAGATTCCTGAAATCCTTTCCAAGTAAACTCGCTATCCTTTGATTCTGGCGCTATAGCAGTTAAATAAAAACGTAAACTATCTGCAAGGCCATTGCCGCCATTGTCTTTTTTTATCCACTTGGTAATAAAATCATCCATTTCAATACTCCAACCTTTTGAAGTACTCATCTTATCACCTTCTAAATTCATGAATTCATTAGCAGGCACATTCTCTGGTAAAATATTCCCATGCAATTTTAACATGATTGGAAAAATGATGCAATGAAAAACAATATTGTCTTTACCTATGAAATGAACCAACTTGGTTTCTTTATCATTCCAATAAGGTGTCCAATCTTTTCCCGTATTTAAAGCCCATTGTTTAGTAGCGCTTATATAGCCAATAGGTGCGTCAAACCAAACGTATAATACTTTTCCTGCACCACTTGCAAGAGGAACTTTTACACCCCAATCTAAATCACGTGTTACGGCTCTAGGTTGTAAACCGCCATCAATCCAGCTTTTACATTGACCTACTACAGCGGCTCTCCAATCTTTTGCATGATCATTTAAAATCCATTCACGTAAAAAATCTTCATGTTTATTTAATGGAAGGTACCAATGAGTTGTTTCTTTTTTAACTGGCGTATTACCACTTAAGGTACTCACCGGATTAATTAATTCTTCAGGGCTTAAACTTTTACCACATTTTTCGCATTGGTCTCCATACGCTTCGGCATGACCACAATTGGGACATGTACCTTTTATATATCGATCTGCTAAAAAAGTTTGTGTGGCTTCGTCAAAATATTGTTCGCTGGTCTTAGTTTCTAAATCACCTTTTACTTCTAAATCTTTAAAAAATGCACTTGCCGTTTCGTGGTGTAAAGGATCGCTTGTGCGATGGTAAATATCAAATTCAATCCCTAAGTCTTTAAAATTTTGCTCAATAATAGGATGGTATTTATCTATAATGGCTTGTGCAGTCGTACCTTCTTTAGTTGCTTGGATAGGAATAGCCGTTCCATGTTCATCACTACCGCAAACAAAAACCACGTCTCTTTTCTGGGCTTTCAAATAGCGAACATAGATATCGGCCGGCAAATAAGCGCCTGCTAAGTGGCCAATATGTTTCAGCCCATTCGCATAAGGAAGGGCTGCAGTAATCAAATATCTTTTAGGCGTGTTCATTGCAGCAAAAGTACTTAATATTGTGGTATGATTCAACCGCCGAATATCCAACCGGGAGACCTTATTGGCCTCGTTTGTCCATCAGGTACAATACCCTTGGAAAAAGTGCAAATTTGCATTCAAACCCTTGAAAAATGGGGGTATCAGGTAAAGCTGGGCAAAACGGTAGGTACTAAAAAAGACAGTTTTTCGGGTACCGACGAGGAAAGAAGGCAGGATTTGCAAGGCATGTTAGATGATTCAGCTATAAAGGCAATTTTATGTGCAAGGGGCGGTTATGGGGCGAGCCGAATCATCAACGCTATTAATTTTAAGGGATTTAACAATAGCCCAAAATGGGTGATTGGGTTTAGTGATATCACAGTTTTGCATGCGGCTATTTTACAACAAAATTATATGAGTATTCATGGGCCAATGGCTGCTGCATTTGCCAAAGGAGAAATGGGGGCGCCCTATATTCAATCTTTAAAGGATGTCTTAGAAGGGCATAAAACAAATTATACAATACCGGCGCATGCATTTAATGCAGTGGGTAAGGTCCAAGCCGAGATGGTAGGAGGTAATTTATGTATGATCGCGCACCTAATTGGGTCAGAAAATGCAATCGCAACCAAGGGTAAAATATTATTTATAGAAGATATTGGAGAGCATCATTACAATATAGATAGGCTAATGATTCAGTGCAAGAACGCTGGAATATTCGATCAATTAGCCGGCTTGGTCGTGGGAGGTTTTACCGATTTAAAAGACGCTTCAACGGACTTTGGTGCAACTGCTTATGAGATAATAGCAAGCCATGTTGCAGGGTATTCTTATCCCATTTGTTATGATTTCCCCATAAGCCATGACCTTCCCAATTTTGCTATAAAGCAAGGGGGGCAATACGCGTTAAACATAACAGGCTCAGGCACAAGCCTTGTGGAAGCCTAGATTTTTTTAACGTAATTATTAAACAAGCGTTAATATTAAACATTGCGCAGTCTCATTGTAATTATTGCAGTAAATTTGGAGTATAAAATTGAAATACATGAAAAAGTCTTTTTTAAGTTTGGCAGTAGCCCTATTAGTAGGCATTCAAATTTTATTTGCGCAGTCTTATGAAGTAGCTGGTATTGAAAAGTCTGATAAGGAAGATATGCAATATGAAGTGTTAGGCAAAGTAGGTAGTCGTTATTGGATTTATAAAAACGTGGGAGGAGTAGCCACTATTGCGCAGTATAATGATAGAATGCAATTGGTAAAGCAAAATGATTTAGCCTTTATTAAAACCACTAATTTAAATGCCATTGAATTTATAACCAATGCAAATAATGTATATGTTTTTTATCAATTTCAGGTAAAATCAACAGTATATGCTGCAGTGGCAGAATTGAATACGGATGGATTATTAGTGGGAAGTCCTAGGGTGGTAGATACAGCAGATAAAGTAAGACCAGGCTCTCGTGTAAAAGTGTTCAATTTATTGCAAAGTGATGATCGTCAAAAAATGGTTTTATTTAGTGTTAATACAACTCACGCGAATTCCATAAAAGTAAGAGCCATTACTTTAAATAATAATGTAGAAAATATTAATGAAGCTGAAATTAGCATTAATGCGCAAAATAAAAAAAGCAGCTTGTCTGATTTCGCCTTAGACAATAATGGTAATTTATTTTGCTTAAGAAATGTAACGCAAGAAAATACAGCCCCGGCGGTAAGTTTAGTTTACTTATCAGCTAATGGGTCGGAGGTAATAGAATCTTCTATATTAAATAATAGCTTGTTGCTTGATGATATAAGAGTAAAAATTGATAATAAAGCAGGGCATGTTATTTTAAACTCCTTTTATGCAACATCTAAAAAAGGAAATATTGAAGGCTTATACTCTTATGTATGGGATATCAATAATAAAAAAGAAGTACTTACTAATTCTAATCGATTCACAGATGCAGTGAGGGCCTTGGTAACCAATAAAAGAAATTTGAAAGATGCTTTTGATATGTTTTACTTAGACAAAGTGAGTACGCAAGCTGACGGAAGTTTTGTAGTGGTAAGTGAAGCAGCTGAATCTTATTCAAACAGAACAATGTTTTCAAGATGGGATTATTTTTACGGCGGACCTTTTTATAATCCTTTTATGTTTAATTATTGGAACAGACCTTTTGGTTTTTATCCATGGGCTAGATTTGGCTGGGGTCCCAGCGCTTTTATGTGGAATAGATGGATGAATCCTTATGCTTCATTTGGTTATCCAAGTGTTACCTATAATGCCAATAACATTGCTTTAATTTCATTTGATATTAAAGGTAATTTGCAATGGGTAAAGACGATTGATAAAAAACAATCTGATCAAAATGTGGATCAATTTATAGGCTATGGTTCTATTCAAAATGAAGCTGGTATGAGCTTTGTATACCATCAAAAACAAAAAGGAGTGCATCAATTAATTGTAAATACGCTTACTAAAGAAGGGCAATTGGTAAAAGGTAATTCTATTGTTTTGAATGAGAAAAATTATGAGTGGATGCCAAAAATGTTAAAGCAAGTGGGAGAACATGAAGCCATTTTGCCTTATCAGTTTAAAAATAAAATTGGGTTTGCTAAAATTCAATTAAAATAATCGCAGGTGGTTTTTTTATTCAAAGACAAATCTGATATAAACTTAATTTTTCTACTATTATTAAGTGTCGCTTTGCATTTTCATGTATGGGTGCATCCACCACAGATAATAGCCAATGAATCTGATGGGTTGCTTTCGTATTTTTTATTACATTATATAAAAAATTTATCCCCCTTAGTTTTAATACTTATTTTTCATACTATTATTTTAAGTCAAGCTATAAGATTAAATATATTGTTGAGTAACTTTAAAATGTTTCAGCAAATAAGTTATGTCCCAGCTTTTACATATATTATTTTAACTGCCATGTTCCCTTATTGGGATGTCATTAGTGCTGGATTAATTGCCAATTCCTTTGTGATTTGGATATTGGTTAAATTATTGCGTTTATACGATCAAAATCAGCCAAAGTCATTAGAATTTAATATTGGATTAATAGTTGGCTTGTCCATTATTCTATACGAACCCATTGCAATTTTAATTCCAGTAGTTTTATTTGCATTAATTATTATAAGACCTTTTAAATTAGCAGAATGGTTGGTACTCATTATGGGGGTACTACTTCCTTTTTATTTTATTTTCACCTATGTTTTTTTAACTTCAAACACTGCAGAATTCAGACATTTTTTACCCAAGTTAGATTGGAAAAATCCATTGGTGCAACCAAGTTTTAATGTGATAGTTGCATTGATAGTTATGGGGGTGCAATTAATAGCAGGCTTTTTTTATTGGAATGAGCAACAATCCCGTTTTATCATTCAAGTGAGAAAATATTGGGGAGTGATATTCTTATTGTTAATGCTAACTTTTTTTCAACCCATCCTATTTTCGGTACAGGCTTTGTATGCCTCCGCTATTGTGATAGCCCCGCTGGCTTGTTTTATTAGCTTCGCATATGCAACCCCCAAGCGCTTATTTATCCCAAATTTGCTATTCTGGGCTGGGGTGGGCGTTATTGTGTATAACCACCTTGGGTAAGTGAAGAATTTAACTTACTATTTTTAAGGGTTTTTGGTACCTTTGAACCTTAGTTTTAAGCAATAAAATATTACACCTATGAAGTTTGGCGTTTTAGTTTTTCCTGGATCTAATTGCGATAGAGATATGCAAGATGCATTAGAGAACGACCTTGGCTATCCTGTTGAAATGTTATGGCATAAAGACAGCGATTTATCTCATTTTACAACCGATGATTGTATTGTACTTCCGGGTGGTTTTTCCTATGGAGATTATTTACGTTGTGGAGCCATTGCCAAATTTAGTCCCATGATGAAATCGGTTATTGAATTTGCCAATAAAGGCGGAAAAGTATTGGGAGTATGTAATGGCTTTCAAATATTATGTGAAAGTGGATTATTGCCAGGTGCTTTATTGCAAAATGCCAATCAGCAATTTATTTGTAAAAATATTTTTATAAAAACAGATAAAAGCGAGTCTTTACAAATACCTATTGCGCATGGCGAAGGCAGATATTATGCCGATGATGCTACGCTAAAGCATTTAGAAAAGAACAATCAAATTTTATTTCGTTATTGCGATGAAAATGGAAAAGTAGGGGGCCATTCAAACCCTAACGGATCTACAATGGATATTGCGGGCATTTGCAATGACAATAGAAATGTATTTGGTATGATGCCACATCCTGAAAGAGCCACATCTGATATATTAAGTAATATTGATGGTAAAAAAGTATTTGAAATATTGGGATTGAAAAACTAAAGGGTAGATTTTTTTAACAATGTAGTATGAATATGAAAAAAATAATAGTGTTGCTTTTAGGTGTAGTATTTACGTTACAAGTAAATGCACAAAAACCCAATCCGGTTAAATGGACTTTTGCTGCTGTAAAAAAATCAGATAAGCAATATGAAGTAACTGCTACAGCTACTATTGATGCGACTTGGCATGTATACTCTCAATTTGTAAAAGGAGGTCCTATACCTACTAGTTTTAAATTTAGTAAAAACCCATTAATTCAATTGGTTGGTAAAACAAAGGAAAATGGCAAGTTGCAGAAAATGTTTGATAAAAATTTCAATGCAGAAATTTCTTATTTCAGTAATAAAGTAGATTTTGTTCAAATAGTAAACTTAAAAGTAGCAAGTAAAACCAATTTAGCTGGTGAAGTGGAATATACTGTTTGTAATGATGATCGTTGTTTGCCACCTGCAAAGGTTTTCTTTGAAGTAGCCTTGCATTAATTCATTCTTTAATTAAATCATTTTGAATAAGATACTTGCTTCATTTGCATTTTTGATTATAAGTCTATTTGCAAGCAATGTACAAGCGCAAGATCCTGTCATTGCATCTGCCAAAGCAGTGGTAGTAAATGATAGTACGTATACTATAAAAGCAAATTTGCAAATTAAAGAAGGCTGGCATGTATATGGAGATAATCCAGATGGTTTAAATGCGCCAACTTTTACAGCTGGCATAGAAACCGCTCAATTTAAAGCTGCTGCTTCTTTTATAACTAAGTCAAAAAAGCAAAAGGATGTTTTATTTAAGGAAGCCTTTGTATATACTAATTCAGTTGACTTTGAACAATCCATCCTTATTAAGGGCTTTCAGCCAGACAGTTTAAAAATAATCATATCGGTGAATGTAGCAAAAGCCGATTCCTTCCTTGCTATAGAAATTCCCGTTTCGGTTGCATTAGCCAATGGTAAAAAAGTAACTGGCTTTCAATTGCTTTTACCTGCAGCTGCCACCCAAGCCTCAAGCGATGATTGTGGAACAGGGGCGTCAAGCACCAATAGTAGTTCTAGTCCTTGGGAATTATTGTTACTTGGTTTTTTGGGCGGATTAATTGCTTTAATTACACCTTGTGTTTTTCCTATGATACCCGTAACAGTTTCTTTTTTTACCAAGCGTTCTAAAACAAGAAAGCAGGGAATTAAAAATGGGTTATTATATGGTGTTAGTATTTTTTTAATTTATGTATTAGCGAGCTTGCCATTTCATATTGTAGGCAATGTGCAACCAGAAATTTTTAATAGTATCTCTACCAATCCTTGGTTAAATATTATTTTCTTTATTATTTTTATAGTTTTTAGTATATCCTTTTTTGGATTTTTCGAAATCTCTTTACCAAGTGGTATAGCCAATAAGGCCGATGCTAAAAGTGGATTAGGAAGTTTGGCAGGAATTTTCTTTATGGCCATCACATTAGCCATTGTTTCTTTTTCCTGTACAGGACCCATTTTAGGAACCTTGCTGGTAGGCTCTTTACAAGGAGGTGCTTGGGCATTAACCTATGGCATGGCTGGTTTTGGTCTTGCTTTAGCATTGCCATTTTCTTTATTTGCCATATTTCCGCAATGGCTACAAAGTTTACCTAAATCGGGTGGATGGTTGGATACTGTGAAAAAAGTATTGGCCTTTTTAGAGTTAGCATTGGCCTTTAAATTTTTATCCAATGCCGATTTAGTACAACATTGGGGACTACTCAAAAGAGAAGTATTCTTGGGTATTTGGGCAGTAATAAGTATTGCATTAGCCCTTTATCTAAGAGGACTTTTATTATTACCGCATGATGTTAAAGGAGTAAAAATTTCAAGAGTAAGAAAAATATTGGGAGACTTGGCTATAGTGTTTGGTCTTGTATTAATTGTGGGCATGGCCCCCAAAAATACTTATTTATTAAAATTCTTAAGTGGCTTTCCACCTCCTACGCATTATAGTTTATTTACCAACAATAAAGACCAAGTTGGCTTACACGCCAATGTGGTAAATGATTATGACAAAGCGGTACAATTATCCAAGGAGCAAAACAAACCTATTCTAATAGACTTTACTGGATGGGCTTGTGTGAACTGTCGTAAGATGGAAGAGAATGTCTGGACAGATCCTGCAGTGATGGCTTATATACAGAATAATTTTATTTTAGTTTCCTTGTATGTAGATGATAAAGCGTTGTTACCTGTTGACAAGCGTTTTACATATACTACGAAAGCTGGCACTCAAAAAGAAATTATAAGTATTGGAGATTTATGGGCAACTTTTCAAACAGAAAACTTTAATCAGTCTACACAGCCATTATATGTAGTAATGAGTCCTGCGCAAAAAATACTATCCAACCCTGTTGGTTATACGCCCGATGTTAAAGAATATTTGAATTGGCTACAATGTAGTGCTAGTAAATCAAACCTACAGGCTCATGCCGCGCTCGGTCATCATCTTCCTTAAGTTAATTAAACCATAACGCATTCTTCCTAATGCAGTATTAATACTACAGTTAGTCATTTGCGCAATTTCTTTAAAGCTTAAGTTGGCATAATGTCTTAGCACAATAATCTCTCTTTGTTCTTCTGGTAAAAGATCAACTAGTTCTTGAATATTTTTATGTGTTTGACTGCGCGTCATTTTATAATCGGCAGGGTGGTCGGCATGTTTGATGATCTCGAATAAATCCTGATCATCGCTTGTTTTAATAGTGGGAGTACGTTTTACTTTTCTAAAGTGGTCCACTACAAAGTTGTGAGAGATGCGTAAAGCCCAAGGTAGAAATTTGCCTTCTTCTGCGTATTTTTTTTGTTGAAGGTTGTCAATGACTTTTATAAGTATTTCTTGAAAAAGATCTTCGGCTAAGTAGCTGTCCTTAACCATAAATAAAATGGCGTTGTAAATTCTATTTTGGTGGCGCTCTAATAAGGCGTCAAAAGCGCGAGAATTGCCGTCTTGAAAAGATTGAATGAGTTCGTTGTCTGAAAGTTGAAGTTCTTTGTTCATTGTTTTTAGGGTAGGTTTCGATGGGTTAGTACAAGCAAATTACAGTCTATAAGCATCGAATATCCATTTGTGGAAAACAAGAAAAATAGTTAAAAGCTATCCACATTCTCAGTAATAATAGCGGGTACAAATTCCTACAACTAAATGGCAGGGAATTTGTTATTTTGCTATATGGCTGGAAGTAAAAAAATACAAAAAGCAGGGGTAGAAAATAATGACATTCAA
>CAINWZ010000016.1 GCA_903854725.1 uncultured Bacteroidota bacterium | reverse complement strand
TTAGTATATTTAGAAGTCCAAGGTTCCAGCGCTACCGTATAACATTTACCCCACCATGGAAAATCTTGAGTAGCATTACGCTCTTGCCATAACCATAAGCATTTGAATATAGAAGCATCCCAATTAACGCTAAAGCCCACTTTTTGTTGAGCATTGGTGATGGTATAATGTGCTTTATTAGTAGCGCTATCGAAATTGCTTAAAAAAGAAAGGTCACGGTAAGCAGGCGCTGAGGTATCTGGAATCACAGATGCATCAAATGCTTTACCAGTAGGGTCTTCGGCTTGAGGCCAATTATAAGTTTTACCCGCTTTATATCTTCTTGGTGCAAGAATATCATCGTGCACTTCCATAGTTTTTGCGTTGGTATCAATGCTAGCACCCTCATTTAAAAATGGAAGTCCGAAGGCTATATGATGTCCCCACATAATATCTAAATGGGTAGCACTTTCATTAGTTAATTGTTCGGTAATAATTAAGTTGGCGCTATTTTTTTGTAAGCTCAAAGTTTTTTCAATTAACAAAGGCATTCTTAAGGGGCGTGTCCAAAATTTAACGGCTACTTCATCAGGTGTATTTTTTACAATTGCATATTTCCATGGAATTAAAGAAACTTCTCCATGCAATCCTAAAGAAGCGCCACGATAATTCACCGATGGACTATTAGGAAGTATTTCTTGCCAGCCTCCATAATAAAAATCTTCAGATTGATTATTGGTATCACGCATTTGTGTAAATACTTGCGCTGGGTTTTGTATGCCTTTATCTAATCTTAATAAAAAATCAAGGTCTAGGGGTTTGTATTTAAATTCAAAAATATCTGATCCGCGATCAGCCAAAATACCAATGCGTAAAAAAGCATTTTCTAAATACACTACTTTCATACCTTTTAAAGTCCAGTCATCCGTAACGCTACAATCTTGATTTGATTTTTTTATTTCCATGGAATTACAATTTTACTTTGGCAACCAAGTTAAACAAACAGGGGATTTTATATTCTCTACTGTTTTAAATAAACTAAGCGTACCGTTGTATGAATTTACGTTAAAAATGGTGATTGTATCTGAATCTTGATGAGCCACCAAGAGCCATTTACCAGAAGGGTCTATCGTAAAATCTCTGGGAGTGAGGCCATTAGTGGGATAAGCGTCAATATAGTCAAGCTTTTCGAGTAGGGCATCAAAGGCAAATAAACAAATGGTATTATCTCCTCTCATTGAAGTATAGATAAATTTTCCATCGGCCGATACGCGTATGGCTGCAGCGCCTAAGTCGGTGTTTAAAGTTACTGGCTCCATTAAAGGATCCAATAAAGGGTCAATTAAATTGTCATTGACAGAAAATGTACCCTTTACTTCATACGAACCTTTACGCTTGGAAGAGTGTATATCTTTATTTACACTATCATCAATACAATATTGTATGATAGTGACCGACCCTGTAAGTTCATTGATGATAAAACCAAATGAACCTTTTTCGTCAAAACAAATATGACGAGGCCCGCTTCCGAGCGGAAGCTGAATGGTTTGATTTTTTATGGCATCAAAACCAGTGTTATTTTTTTGAATGCTATATACTATAATTTGATCTAGACCTAAATCGGCTACTAATAAATGATTAGTGTGCTTATCAAAATAAACACAATGTGCATGAGCGCTGGTTTGTCTACTTGGGTGTTGACTAGATCCAGTATGTTGAATAATAAGAGGATCAGTATTACTATTAGAATTTTTATCAGCAAGATCAAAATTCAATAAATCTATATTATATATTACGACATTACCTGTTTCATAACAGGCAGTAGCAATAAATTGATCGCCCTGTGCAGTGGTAAAATAATTGATATGGCAAGGGCACCCGCCTTCAACTTGTTTAGTGTCTAATAAACTAAGTGAATGGTTGTCATTGATTAAATAACTATTCACTGTTGGATTTTTTGAAGCAAGTAATTCTGAAACTGTAAATAAAACACTAGCAGCCCTATTATTACTATCCATTTTCGCAATGGACAAGTAGCTTGGATTGACTTGAAATCTTTGATCAATTAATTTTAAATCGGCAGTAATTGCATCAAATACAAAACAAGCTATTCCATCGCCATGGCCACCGAAAGTACCTTCTACCATTTCGGTATAAGAGCCAACATATAATATAGCAGCATTCATTGAGCTAATTATTTTCTTTTTTATAAGAAGCGCTATATTCTTCTTGTAATTCTTTTAATAACAATTCGGGGGGTGTATCATTCACTAAAAATGCATGAATTTTTTCCCCCAACCACTGTTGAAACTTAGGCCAGCCTTGGTATCTAGGCCTTACATAGGCATTAGATAAAGTAGCCAAAGTATTGCTGAAAAAATTATGGGTAAGTTTATTGGCAGCCGCATCTTCCCAGGCAAATTTATTACCGGGTTGACCTTGTGCATTTACGTATATAGATGATTGTATGGTATTGCTACAAATCCATGCTGCAAAATCGGCAGCGATTTGCGGCTCCTTGCAGCTAGCAGTTACAGCAATTCCTGCTCCTCCTAACACTGCGTTCTTTATTTCAGGTGCAGTATGAAAATGCAATAAGTTTTGTCTAAAGGCATCTCTAGCATAATTTGTATAACAAAAAGCTAAAGGGCTATAAACAATATCATTTTCAGTTGACATATGATCATATAAAGCAATCGGATTCCAATCTAAAACATTAGGATGAAATTGATCACGCATAGATCGAATCATTTCTAATGCTTTTATTCCTACTTCAGTTGAAACCAATAATGGATTGTTTTCGGTAATAGGCGAACCCCATTGTGCAGTAATGCTTAAAAAACTACATAAGCAATCTGTGGGGCATAGCGCCATACCTATACATAAATTTTTCCTTTTTAAAACATTCGATAAATCAAAAACTTCTTTCCAGTTAGATGGAATAGGTAAGCTTCCTAGTAAATCGGGTCTATAACTAGCACATTGCATCGCAGCATCAATAGGCAACGCCCATTGTGTACCATGATAATGATAACTTTCAAAACTAGGCCCTGCTGATGCATTTTTTAATTCCTGTAAGGTTGACGCAGCAAGCAAATTATGTAAAGACAATAAACAACGACTGGCTTCCGCAACACCTGCATGCGGATGATCCATGATAATCAAATCAAATTGTTTGGAAAGTGCTTCTAAAGATTGATCGCCAAAATTAGTAAGTGACCTTTTTTGCCAATTCACTGCTACCCCTTTTTCTTCTAAGTATAGCGCTGAAGCGGCTATAAGCGGATCATACCCTCTTGCGTGATCCCATGTAATACCCTTTAGTGTAATCATGAATGTCCGCTTTATTTCTTTTCTAAACTCTTGTTATAAAAAGATTGTATTTTTTCTTGTCCCTCTTTAGACCTGTAGAATTTTCCCAAGGCAGCTGCTTCTTTTTGTTGCAAAGCTGGTGTAATGCCATTAGCAGCTTCCTGCGTTAATTGTTTTATTACTTGCAGTCTGTCTGGTAATTGTTGTGTAAATGAATGCGCAAACTCAGTCGCATTGTCTATAAAATTTTCTCTTGGATAGATATAATTAATGACACCCCGTGCATGCATTTCTTCTGCTAATAGTGTGCGACCCGTCATCACAATTTCATTCGTTAGATTAATCCCTATTTTTTTTGCCAATCTCAAACTGCCTCCACCACCAGGAATTAGGTTTAATAAAATTTCGGGGAGACCCATTTTAGCACCAGCAGAAGCAATAATCATATCACATGCTAAGGCAATTTCAAAACCACCGCCAAAGGCATACCCATTGATGGCTGCAATAACTACCTTTGAATTATTTTCAATGCCTGCATATAAAGAATGGCCTTTAATTTGAAAGGCGTCAAATTGCGCTTCTGTTTGCTGGGCATATTCTTTGATATCTGCCCCTGCCATGAAAGCCTTTCCAGCGCCCGTTATAACAACTACGCCTATTTCTTTACTATCGGCCTTATCCACTACATCTAATGCATGAATAATTTCATCCATCATCATGGCATTCATTGCATTTAATTGCTCGGGGCGATTAAAAGTAATCCAAGCCATTTTATTTTTTATGTCTAATAGTATATGTTGATATTTCATTTTCTATATTTCATTATTTAGTCAACTTTTCTACTGAAATTATTTTATCATTTAACAATGTTTCAATTGCAGTTTCATCATACCCTAATTCTTTTAAAATTTCAGGGCCATGTTCTCCAATCATAGGAGAAGGTCTTGTAATAGCACCTGGTGTTTCACTCATTGTAAAAGGAATATTGGTTACTTTTAAATTACCAGCTTTAGGGTGTTGAATGTTTACAAAAGTTTTATTATGTATTACCTGCGGATCCTGTGCCACTGCAGCTTGATTATTTACCTGTGCCACCCATAAATCATAGCCCAACATAATGGTAAGCCACTCTTCGGTTGTCTTGGTAATAGTAACGGCTTGTATGCGGTAATAAATTTCATCTCTTTTATCAAACAAAACTTGGCTATCATTATACACTAATAAACTAGGTTCACCTAATGCTTCCACCAATGTGGCAAAGGGATTCATGGCAATGGCTAAATAACCATCTTTGGTTTTATATGTTCCAAAGGGCGCAGGATTACCTGGATGTCCAATGCCCGATTCAGGTCGTTCAAATTGAACACCCAAATTTTGAATAGTGAAATAATCTTGCATCTGAAATGCAATAGCCGATGACAATAAATTGGTTTGTATTTCTTGGCCGATGCCTGTTTTTTCTCTAAAATACAGGGCTGCTAAAATTGCATATACACAGTTAAAAGCATTTACCTGATCACATAGTGCTGTGCCTAAAGCGACAGGGCCATCCGATTTTTTTCCACTCGTCATAATAGCACCACTAACACTTTGAACAAGTAAGTCTTGGCCTGGTCTTTTTAAATAAGGACCATCACTACCCCATCCTGAAGCAGAACAATAAATAATTTTTGGATTAATTTTTTTCAAAGCTGTATAGCCATACCCTAATCTTTCCATCACACCAGGTCTAAAATTTTCAACAACAATATCTGCTTGCTCAATTAATTGTAAAATTATTTTCTTACCCGCCTCTTTTTTCATGTCAATGGCAATAGACCGTTTATTTCTATTCCAAGCCATAAAACAAGGCGACTCATTTCCTGCAATCCATTTATTAAAAAAAGTCATGCCACGATAAATATCACCCGAGCCATATCTTTCTATTTTAATTACATCTGCTCCTAAATCACCCAACATTTGAGTAGCATAAGGACCTTGTAATAGTTGTGAAAAATCAATCACTTTTAAACCTGCTAATGCCTGCTTCATTGTTTACACACTTTATATAATATTAAATAATTTATTCTGTATATCTAGGTAGGGTACATAATCCACCATCCACTTTGATATCTTCGCCCGTTATAAATCCTGCTTCATCAGAAGCAAGGAAAACCGCTGTCATGGCTACTTCCAAAGGCGTACCCAATCTATTCATAGCATGTTGTGCTGCACTTTTTTCTAAAAAAGCAGTTCCTTCTGTCTCTGCTCTTTTTACATTCATAGGTGTAATAATTGCACCTGGTGAAATACTGTTAAAGCGAACATTGTTTTCACCAAACTGCCCTGCTAATTGATTGGTCATTGATAGCATAGCCCCTTTCGCGCCAGCATAGGCTGTCCAATTATGCCAACTACGAAAAGCTTGTGTGGATGAAATATTAATAACACTGCCCGACTTTTGCTTGATCATATAAGGAAGCGTTTCTTTAATGGTTCGATACACACTTTTTAAATTAATGTTCATTAAAGTATCCCAATCTGTTTCGGGCATTTCCATAATATTACCACCAATAGCAACAGCGGCGTTGTTTACTAAAATATCTATTTTACCAAATTCGGTAATGGTAGTTTGAATTAAATTTTTTACATCAACTGTATTTCCTACATCACATTGTACGCCACGTAGTGTTGTGCCGTTTGTTGTAAGAGATTTTACTTCTTGCATTAATTTTTGTTCATCAATATCGGCTAATACCACCACAGCACCTTCTTGCACAAAAGCAGCAGCAATGGCAAGGCCAATTCCATTGGCAGCGCCCGTAACGATGGCAACTTTATTTTTTAATCTCATGCAAATTATTTTTGATTATGTTTCGTTATCCAATAATTTTCAATTTCTTCTAAGCTCTTTCCTTTTGTTTCAGGAATTATTTTAAAAGACAAGTATAATGCCGGCATGGTGACTATGGCAAATAGCCAAAAGGTTCCTGCAGGATGTAATTTTTCTAATAATAATGGCGTGAGCTGCCCTACTAGCGCGGTTCCTATCCATAAAGAGAAAGTAGCCAATGCCATGGCTTGCCCTCTAATTTTGGCAGGAAATATTTCAGATAATAAAACCCAAATAACGGGGCCATAAGAAAAAGCAAAACAAGCAATGAAAAATAAAATAAAAGTAAGTAGCAAATATGTGTTATTAATATTAAAATAAAACAGCCCGCCTACTATTATTAAGGAAGATAAAATTCCAATTACGCCAGCAATCAATAAAGGTCTGCGACCCAATTGATCAATTTTCCAAATAGCAATTAAAGTAAATAAAACATTCACTAAACCAATAATCACCTGACTTCCTAAGGCGTCCGCTATTGGCAAACCCGCAGATTCTAATATTCTAGGACCATAATATATAATGGCATTAATACCACTTATTTGTGTTAGAAAAGCAAGTGAAATACCAATTAACATAGGTAGTCTAAAACTTCCTTTAAATACAATACTAAATCCACCGCTCTCTCTGGCTAAGTTAGATTTAACCTCAGCAATTTCTTTGGCAGCTTCTTCATTGGAAACAATTTTCTGTAAAATGGCTAAAGCTTGTGCCTCTTTATTTTGAAGGGTAAGCCATCTTGGACTTTCAGGCACGATTTGTAAAAGTAGTAGAAATAAAATAGCAGGAACGGCGGATGTCCCTAACATAATTCTCCAAACCTCTGAAACCATTATCTGGTATACGTTTCCGCTGGTTTGTTGCAGGGCTTCCGAATGAGAAAGCTTTAATAAATAGGCGTTGCTAAAATAAGAACATAGTATTCCAATGGTAATAGCAAATTGATAAAGTGCTACTAAGCGACCTCTTTTATGTGCAGGAGAAAGTTCTGAAATATATAAAGGAGACACCATCGAAGCTACCCCAATACCAAGCCCTCCAATAAAACGGTAAATAACTAAATCGGTAAAGCCAATGGCAAATGTGCAACCAATGGCAGAAATACCAAAAAACAGCGCCGATAAAATAAGTACTTTTTTACGGCCATACTTATCACTTAATATACCGGCCATGGCTACCCCACTAATACATCCTACTAAGGCCGAACTAACATACCAACCTGTACTCACCGCATCTAAATTAAATTGTGTGGCTACAAAATTGATGGTGCCGGAAATAACGGCCGTATCATACCCAAATAAAAAGCCACCCAATGAGGCAATAATAGCCAAAGTATTTATGTAGTTTTTCTTAGATTGATCCGTTGTCATAGTCTTGGTTTAATATGAAATAGTATAGCAATTCGTATCTCTAATATACGATTTTATGACGACTCTCAAAAAGGCGTACATATTGAATTGCGAAGCTTTATCTTTGCCCTATGGGGCAGAAAAAACTAATCAAATTTGCAGCAATTAAGCAATACGAGAATGTATTGGAAAATCCACAGGGAATGCCAGGCAAATGGAATTCATTTTTTGAAAAACTAGCCACTGGGCCCTATCCCATTTCATTAGATGATCTTGCGGTTATAAAAAACAATGCCACCATAAATCATCCAGCAATCAAACCCCTAACCTTAGAGCTGGCTTGTGGCCGAGGAGAATATACAGTAGGATTGGCTCGCTTATTTCCAGCCCAAAACTATATAGGCCTAGATATAAAAGGAAACCGTATTTGGAAAGGGGCTAGTATTGCGAACAAAGAGGGGCTTCAAAATGTAGCTTTTGTAAGAACGCAAATAGACCAAATCACAAATTATTTCGATACGAATGAAGTGGCAGAAATTTGGATCACTTTTCCCGATCCTCAATTGCGACTATCTAAAGCCAAAAAGCGATTAACGCACCCAAAATTTTTAAGGCTCTACCAACAATTCTTACAACAGGGTGGAATAGTGCATTTAAAAACAGATAGTCCCAATTTATATCAATTTACAATGGCTGTTATTGAATTGTATGCACTTACTATTATCACTGCCACCGATAATTTATACGAAACAGCATTCATGCAATCTGCTCAATGGAATGAAAAATTAGCCATAAAAACATATTACGAAGGATTAAATATTGCAAGTAGCAATCGCATACATTATATTCAATTTAAAATTGACAAAGATTTGCCTATTGCCAAAGATGATATCCTCAAAGAAATGATTGCGGCATTCGAAGTAACAGAAACGCATGATGCGAAAAGAGAACGCACCCTTCCCCATAAAGAATAATAAAAATGAATTACACACCAAAATCACAAGACTTTTTTAAAAATGTATTTGATGTGGTAAGGCTCATTCCCAAAGGGCGTGTTACTAGTTATGGCGCTATTGCAAAATATTTAGGAGCAGGTGGTAGTTCAAGAATGGTAGGCTGGGCAATGAATGCCTCTCATGGTGTAAAACCCAAAGTGCCTGCACACCGAGTAGTAAATAGAAATGGCATGTTAAGTGGTAAGGGGCATTTTGCCACCCCTACTTTAATGGAAGAACTACTTGCCAAAGAAAAAATAAAAGTAAAAAACGAAACCATTGTAGATTTCGAAAAACATTTCTGGGACCCTATTGCAGCATTAGGATTTTAATAATAAAAATGATCCCTTAATTATAATAAGGCTTAATCATCATATATACCAAGGGGCCTGTAACTGCTACATAAAACCAAATAGGCCACATTCTTTTCGCTTTTCTTTTATGATCGGCATATTCGCCAGTTAATCCACGATAGGCGGTAAATAATATAAAAGGCAAACTAGTTGCTGCTAAAATAATATGTGTTGCTAATAAAATAAAATAAAAAGCCCTGGTATTACCTACTACTGCTAATTCTGCAATACTTACTAATCCATCATGATCGGTATCGCCAAACTTGGTTTCTCCTGCAAATAAATGATGCGCGATATAAGAAACTAAAAATAGTACCGACAATAATAAGGCCGTAAGCATAATATTTTTATGTGCGACATATTTTTGTTGCTTCACTGCCACTAAAGCTACCACCAATAAAATAGCCACTGTTGCATTTAAAAGTGCATTTACTAAAGCAAAAATATGTTTGTCAAAAGGTAATTCAACAACCAAGGTAAATTTGCTTAAAAAGGTTACCGCCACAAGCACTACTACCGAAAATATTCCAATTAATAATTTCGCTTGTTTGTCGTTCTTTTGAATAATGGGTGCTAACATAATTTTATTTTTTATTTTGTTGCTGTCTTATTAAATTTAGTATTAAAATAGTAAACAAAACCACTCACTAATAAAGCTATCACCAACCATAACCAGCTTAAATCTACTATGTCTTGAAATACTTTATTTTTCTTAGTCTTATCCTTTTCCAACATTAAATATCCTACATCCTTTGCTAATTTTAAAAGCGATGCAGAATCAAGACCATTATAGTAGCCGCGAACTTGCATTCTTTTATCAATTAAAATAAAACGACTTGTATGCACAAAGTCGGGACTAACGGGCTCTTCGCTAAACTTATCAACTTTCAATTCTTCAAAAGCAAAATTATAAATCGTATCGCGGTTTCCTGTAAGCATCCACCAATTATCTGCAATCACCCCCATTTTATTTGCATAATCTCTTAAGACATTTACACTATCTCTATTAGGGTCAATACTAATGGACATAAATTGTACAATTGAAGTATCCACTTTTTTACGAACATCCCCTCCTTTTGAAAAAGAACGTTGTAGCTTACTCATGTTATTGGTAAGCTTAGGACAAATACTACCACAACTTGTAAAAAATAAATCAAGAATAATTATCTTTCCTTGCTGGTCGTATAAGTTTACCGTATCTCCTAGTTGATTTACTAATTGAATATTTTTTGTGGTATGCCATACGGTATCAGACTGCTGCTTGCCTTGTACTACCTGCTCCATCACTGTGTCTAATAAATAATGGCGAGGCATGACTACCGCAGTAGTACTTGCCGACTTTAGCCATAAATAGCAAACCACAGGTATTACCAGTGCAATAAATAAACCATAAACCGATTTCTTAGACATCTTATAAATTTAAAAACCACCCCTTGTATCGGGGTGGTTTAGTTTCTTGGAAAAGGGCCCTCGAGCTCCTATCTTAATGAATCCTATTAGTGCTTCTCAGCAGGCGCAGCCGCCTCATGCTTGCTTTCAGATGCTTCATGCTTTGCAGCACCATGCTCCCCTTCTTTCTTTTCTACCTTAATAGTGGCTTGCTCTTTAAAATATGGATCGTAATCGTTTCTTAAATTTCTGAATGAATTACCATCCCATAAAAAAGCAGCTATAAACCAAACAAATAATAATAAAGGAACAACAATTGTCATGATTAAGTTTTTTACTTCATGCTTTAAGTGCATAAAGTAAGCAACTATATAAAAAGCTTTCGCCATCATTAAAATAACGATTGTGCCTTTAACTGCTAATTTTAACCCTTCAGAAGTCATGCTAATCATCCAAAATCCTAAAATCAATTCGATAATAGTAAATACCGATAAGATGATGGTTACTTTTTTAATTTCAGCCATCGCCTCTTTGTTATGCGCTTCTTGATCTGTGTGTGTATGTGACATATAAATTTCTTGTGCTAATTATAATAAATAGAAAATAGTAAATACAAATACCCAAACTAGGTCTACAAAGTGCCAGTATAAACCTGCTTTTTCAATCATTAAATAATGACCTCTTTGTTCAAACTTGTCCATCAATGTCATGATTAACATAATTACATTAATCACCACTCCACTAAATACGTGGAAGCCATGGAAACCTGTTATCGTAAAAAAGAAGTTGGTAAAATTAGTCGTGCTGGCTGTTCCGTCTGCATTTAAAAAAGGATTCGCACCCCACCATGCACCTTCATGAAATAAGTGATTCCACTCCCAAGCTTGACAGCTTAAAAAAGCAAGACCACCAATGATGGTTAATATCATGTTTCTCACTACACCTTGCTTATCCATATTTTTACCAGCATGAACTGCTAATACCATGGTGACAGAGCTAATGATTAATATAAAAGTCATGATACTTACAAACACCAAGGGTGCATGTACTCCTTCTGGAGCAAATGGAAAGCTTCTAAAAACTTCGTTGGAGTTAGGCCATCCGTTGGTTGAAAAACGGACTGTACCATAAGAGATTAAAAAAGCACCAAAAGTAAAGGCGTCACTCATTAAAAAGTACCACATCATTACTTTTCCGTACTCAGAATTAAAAGGGCTTTTCCCTCCTCCCCACAATTTTGCTTCATTTGGCGAAGCGGTTGTTGTTGTTGACATGTTCAATTTCTATTTCAGTGCAAAAATATTGGCTATCAAGGATATTCGTATCAAAAAACCGTCTTTTTTTGTATTTATCTTTAACAAATTTGGCCCTTTTATCCAATCCAATGAAGGAAGATGAAAAGGTAAATCCAAAGTATATCTACAAAATGCCAGTAGGTTGATAGCAAATCTACCGGCAAGGTATTTTCAAGGTTGTTTTTGGCCGAAAAAGACTTAAATGACACTCCAATTAGTGCCAATACCCCGCCCAAAACGTGAAAAAGGTGTAAAATGGTGATTACAAACAAAAAAGAGGATGCTGAATTACTTCTAGGGCCCGTTAAGGCAATATTATTGGCCTGTAAGGCCATGAAACCCTGTAACTGTAAAATCATAAAAACCACTCCTAAAATAGCGGTTAAGCTCAAAAAACCACGGTATTGATTAAGCTCTTTTTCTTTGGCTTTTTTCACCGCCATCTGAATAGAGAAGCTGCTCAATAAAATAACAATAGTGGAAATAAAGAATTCCTTAGGAAGTTCGAAGTCTAACCAATTGGCCTGGCTCTTTTTTACAATATAGGCACTGGTTAATCCAGCAAACATCATGACAATGCTGCCTAGTCCAGCAAATAAAACCATCTTATAGGGATGCATTTTATTTTTTTCGGTCTGTGTTTTTAAATCTGTTGCCATAATAAAAAATTTATAATTTATCTGCGAGTAACGCTAAGTATACAATAGGTAAATAAATATAACTGCTAAACATTACTCTTCTTGCTGCGGGCACACCCATGTTTTGATATAGTCTCACACATTGTACCACCATAAAAATATTTGCCACTAACAAAATCCACATACTCACTTGACCTGTTAAGTTTAAATAGTATGGTAAAAAACCAATAGGAATCATTAAGACTGCATACATAATAGATTGCAATGCTGTGAAACGTGTTGGACCTTCTTTAGCAGGTAATAATTTAAAACCTACTCTAGAATAATCGGTATGAGAAACCCAAGCAATGGCCCAAAAATGTGGGAACTGCCATAAGAATTGAATTAAAAATAAAGCCCAACCTGCATAAGCAAAATCATCATTGCCTGCTACCCATCCAATTAAACAAGGAAGTGCACCAGGAAAAGCGCCCACTAAAACTGCAATTGAATTTATTTTTTTTAAGGGCGTATAAATAAATGCATACAAGAATAAACTAAAAGCAGAAAGTAAAGCGGAAGAAAAATTAAAATACTTCCACATAATAGCCACTCCCAAAATACCTGTAATAATAGCAAAATTATAAGCCGTTTGTTGAGACATACGTCCCGAAGCTACTGGACGAGACGAAGTACGTTTCATTTGCGCATCAGTATCTTTCTCTACAGCTTGATTAATGGCATTCGCACTACCTGTAATACATAGGCCTGCAAAAGTTAAAAGTAAAATCATCGACCAATCATAGTCCCTCACAGTAGGAGCCAACATATAACAAATTACACAAGTAAATACCACCGTAAAACTTAGGGTGAATTTCATTAACTGTGCGTAATTAGTAAGCGTTTGTTTCAAAGAGAACTTTTTTTAAAAATTACAATGCCCTGAAATCAGGGCATTGTACAACTGAATATTTTACTAGTGAGTATCTTTTTCATCCTCGCCTACCGGAGTAGTTTGTGGAATGAAATCATGCCCATCTTTACCGTAATCATAAGGCCAACGGTGTACTTCTGGTATTTCACCAGGCCAGTTACCATGACCAGGACGAATAGGTGTAGTCCACTCTAACGTATTAGCTTCCCAAGGATTTAATACAGTCACTTTGCGACCTTTGAATATGGAGTAGAAGAAATTAATTAAGAATAAAATTTGAACAGCAAAAACAATCATTGCTACCGTACTAATGAAACGATTTAATTCAGCAAATTGTTTAAAGCTCTCCCAAATACTAAAATCAAAATAACGACGTGGCATACCCGCTAACCCTTGGTAATGCATAGGCCAGAAAATCATGTAAGCACCCGCCATTGTAATCCAGAAGTGAATATACCCAAGTGAATTATTTAAATAGCGACCATACATTTTAGGGAACCAATGGTATACGCCGGCAAACATGCCAAACATACTTGCTACACCCATTACAATATGGAAATGCGCTACCACAAAATAACTATCGTGTAAATAAATATCTAAAGCAGCGTTACCCAACCAAATTCCTGTTAAACCACCAGAGATAAATAAGCTTACGAAACCAATGGCGAATAACATAGCTGGTGTGAAACGAATATTACCTCTCCATAAAGTAGTTAACCAGTTAAATACTTTAATAGCAGAAGGTACCGCAATTAATAAAGTTAATAATACAAACACTGAACCCAAGAAAGGATTCAATCCTGTAACGAACATATGGTGCGCCCAAACCAAGAAGGCTAAAATGGCAATAGCAAATAAAGAACCCAACATCGCCATATAACCAAAGATAGGTTTACGAGAATTCACTGACATGATTTCAGAAACCATACCCATGGCAGGTAATAATATAATGTAAACTTCGGGGTGACCTAAGAACCAGAATAAGTGTTGGAATAAAATAGCCGAACC
>CAINWZ010000015.1 GCA_903854725.1 uncultured Bacteroidota bacterium | reverse complement strand
AGTAACATTATACCCTTCCATCTCTAAATTTAATTTTAAAGCGTCGTGTAAATTCTCTTCATCTTCCACTAATAATATTTCAAATTTCGGCATCGGTATTAAATATAAAAAGTGACAGTAAAAATACTTCCAATAGGCTGATTTGAACTTAACTGTATGTTCGCACTATGAAAATCGGTAATTTTTTTACATAAGTAAAGACCAAGACCCGTACCCTTTGTAGCTCTTGTATTCTCTGATCCTACTCTATAAAATTTTTCGAAAATTTTAGCACGTTCGTCAACTGGGATGCCCATGCCATTGTCTTTTACAATGAGCTGAATAGTATTATGATTTGATTGCAAATTCAAATGAATAGCTTCAGATATAGGAGCGTATTTATTAGCATTGTCTAATAAATTATTAATCAATAATTGTATTAGCAAAGGTTCGCCTTGTATATAAACAGCATCTTGCACCATTGTATTACATTTTCGCAATGGATATCTTTCCTGAAATGATTTAATAGATTGTCTTACAATTTGTGATAAATCTATCTCTTGCTTATTAGCCTCATATTGACCCATATCCAACTGAGAGGTTAATAAAATATTAGTACTCAATGAGTCTAGTCTTTTTGTTTCATTTAAAGTGGCTTCTAATAATTTTAATTGTTGTGTCGTATCTAAATCTCTCTTTAAGAGCGTTTCTAAGTTTAAATGTGATATAGCAATCGGCGTTTTTAATTCGTGCGTTACAGCCATCATAAAATTTTGCTGCTGATCGGCATAGCGAAGTTGTTTTAACAAAGAACGATAAACATAAATAGCACCTAGTAAAAATAAAAGTAAAAAAGTAATGCCCTCACCAATAAACTGCTTGGTTTTTCTAAGTTGAAAGTCTTGAATAGTATTTGTTTTAGCCACTATTGCTGGATCGCTTAATTGGATCGTTTGAAATTTAATGGCCGCTATTTCATTGTTTTGTTTTTGCAGCGATACATACCACCAAATAAAGGCAGCAATCATATAAGTAAGAAACAACCAATAAATTATACTTACTAATTTTAACTTATTAATTTTTAGCGTTCTCCAATTCATGGTTTTGCTTTTTCAACCCTTATACCAGTAGATAAGATATTTTCCAAGGGATCTTCACGCATCGTATGCACTATACTTATTTCATTGAGGCCTTTGTTGAAGCGCATAGGCTGTGCAGTAATAGGAATTCTTTGATCATAAATATCATCCATGCCAGTGCCCAGCCAACCCTTTGCATCATCGGCTAAATTTAAATTAGCCACTTGCTTGGTCACAATATTCGTAGGGCTTTTAAAACGAACTTCTAACCAAATATTCTTATAGTGATAGGCATTGTGGTGTCTTATGACAAAAAATACTTTATAGGAAGCTGCTGTGTCGGTGATGGTAAATTGATAACTGGCGGCTTGTTTTGCAGGCCAATGGTGAGCTGGATAAATAGTACTTTGCTCAAAAAGTTGCTTGGTTTCGCAACCTGACAAAACAAAAAATATTCCTACTAAAAAGTAAGTTGCTTTATTTTTCAATGTCCCCATTTTATAAAACATTTAAAATTTGTTCTTTTGCTTTTTCTAATTCGTCTTTCATTAAAATAACCGACTTCTGAATATCCATATCATTTGCCTTAGAACCTGTTGTATTAATCTCTCTACCCATTTCTTGTAATATAAAAGAAAGCTTCTTACCCTTTGCAGGCTCTGCTTCTTTTAATACGCTCTTAAAATAAACACAATGATTGTTTAATCTTACTTTTTCCTCTGAAATATCTATTTTTTCAATATAATAAATAAGCTCTTGCTCTAATCTATTATTATCATATTTGTCAGGACCTACATGTTGTTCTAATAATTTGATTAAGCCTTCTTTAATTTTTTGGCGTCTATTGGGTTCAAACTTTTCAATATGTGCTTGATGCGATTCAATGGCTGCTACACGCTCTAATAAATCTTTTTCTACAGACTTACCTTCTTCTTTTCGATGAAGTATTAACGCATTAATGGCTTGTACTAACAAATCTTGTATTTGCTTCCATTCTTCCTCTGTAATAACTTCATTACTGGAAGAAACCACATCGGGCATTTTTAATAAAGTGCTTAAAATATTTTCTTTAGGAATACCTAACTCATCTGCCAATTCAACAATAGGTTGATAATATGATTTGGCTAATTCTTTATTGACACTCACTGGTTTTGACATCCCATTAGACTTTATAGAAATAGTTGCCTCCACACTTCCTCTAAATAAAGTTTCGTTTAGCTTATTTCTAATGTCCACTTCATAGGGCTTTAACATGAATGGAATATTCAATCGAAGATCAAATTGCTTGCCATTAAGTGACTTCACTTCCACCAAAATGGTCTTGTCTTTAAAAGTGGCTTCTGCACGACCGTATCCCGTCATAGAATATAACATAATAATACCTGTTTAAATAGTGAATAAAGGTATTAAATTATGGGCAAGCAATGGCATTTTTTAAAAATCAATACCAACCCCATTTTGTTTACGCTGCGCATAAAGAGCAAAATCAAATGAATACAATTTACCAGGGCGGTGCATGACATTCGTTTCCATTTCATGGGCGTCAATTAAGTATCCCATGGAAGCAAATTTTTTCCTGAAATTGCGTCGATCCATCTTAATATTTAGGATGGATTCGTATACATTTTGCAGCTCTCTTAGAGAGAACTTTTTAGGTAACAAATTAAAGGCAAGTGGATGTTCCTGTATTCGCTTTCGAAGCCAACCTAAACAAGTATCCAAAATTTCCTTATGATCAAATGCCATACCTATCATTTCATCAATGGAGTGCCAATTTAAATCATGGTCTTTAATAGACAATTCCTGGTGTTTTACGTTTAGCAAAGAAGCATACACCGTTGTAACAACCCTACCCCCAGGATGACGGTCTGGCTTTCCAAAACTCTGCACTTGCTCCAAATACACGTCCTTCATGCCTGTTCTTTCATAAAGTACTCTATGGGCTGCAGCGTCCAAATCTTCATTGGATTTTACAATATCCCCTAATAAGGAGTATTTACCTGAAAACTGAGCCAAATCGCTCTTAATAAGTAAGACTTTTAATGAATTTTCGCCAAAACCGAAAATAGCGCAATCAACCGTTAGGGGCACTTTAGGATAAGATTCCACTAAGGAAACCGCCTCTTGGTTATGAGCAGTGTTAGTGGGGGCAATAGATTTATTGTATTCGAGCATAAGCAAAGAAGAAATAAAAATTTCTTATCCTCAAAATACGAAATAAAAGAATAAAACAATTTGTATTTTAGCAGACATTTTACAGCATGTTCAATACCTCACAAATACAAAGATTACAATCTGTCACTGCAGCCTACTTACAGCACCCTCATACCATTGAATTAACCTCCTTAAAGGAAGTGCTTAAGTTTCATGAATACCAATATTATGTAGCCAATGAGCCATTGATTAGCGACTTTGAATATGATCAGCTCTATCAACAATTAATAAAGATAGAATCGGCCAATGCATCTTTAATTTCAAAAGACTCCCCTAGTCAAAGAGTAGGCAATAGCTTAAACAATTCCTTTGAAACAGTGGCGCATCTTGTTCCCATGTTGAGTTTGGAAAATAGCTATAATGCCGAAGACTTAATTGACTTTGATCGTAAAGCAAAAGAAGGTGCAGGTATACCAGCCATAACTTATTGCGTAGAACCAAAATTTGATGGTGCTAGTATTTCTTTATTGTATGAAAATGATTTATTAGTAAGAGCTTGTACAAGAGGTGATGGCGTTGCCGGCGAAGACATCACAAATAATATTAAACAAATACGATCTATCCCATTAAGTATTCCACTGCTTGAAAATGGAATTCAACAAATGGAAATTAGAGGTGAAGTCATCATGAGCAAAAAAGCATTCGCCGATTTTAATCAAAAATTAAAAGATAAGCAAATTGCCACTTTAGCTAATCCACGCAACGCAGCTGCAGGTAGTTTAAGAATGAAAGATCCGAAAGAAGTAGCCGCAAGAAATTTAGATGCCTTTATTTATCATATCAGTTATTTCCTACCAACCCCAAAAGGAAAATTAACCCCTTTGCTTAGCAGCCATAGTGGCTCTTTAGAACTATTGTGGAATATGGGTTTTAGATCTCCTCAAAAAGAAAAAAAAGTAATAAGTGGCATAGAAAAAGTTATTCAATTTTGTACTGAGTATGAATTAGAAAGAGATCAACTACCTTATGAAATTGACGGCTTAGTTGTTAAAGTAAATGATTTTGCTTTACAGGAAAAATTAGGAATGACTTCCCACCACCCAAGATGGGCCATTGCATATAAGTTTAAAGCAAGGCAAGCCACCACCATTTTAGAAAGTGTGGAGTTTCAAGTGGGAAGAACTGGCGCCGTTACTCCTGTTGCAAAATTAAAAGCAGTTGCGCTAGGAGGTGTTACCGTTTCGAGCATCTCGATGCACAATCAAGAATACATTAAAGAAAAAGATTTACGTTTAGGAGATACTGTTATCATTGAAAGAGCAGGTGATGTGATACCACAAATTGTGCAATCCATTCCAACACTAAGAAAAGGAACGGAAACCATTATCACTTTTCCTACACATTGTCCAGTTTGCAACTACTTACTTGAAAAAGAAGAGGCTGAAGCAGTATGGAGATGCAATAGTCCTTTGTGTACTGCTCAAATTATAGAACGCATCATCCATTTTGTAAGTAAAGATGCCATGGATATTAAAAGTTTTGGAGAAGCTAATATTAGAAAATTCTATGAACTAGGAATTTTGACAACCATTCCATCACTATACCAATTAGATTTTGACAAAGTCACAGGTTTAGAAGGATTCGGGAAAAAAAGTATTGATAACTTAAACACAGCCATTGAAAATTCAAAAAAACAACCGCTATACAGATTAATTTATGCATTGGGCATTCGCTTTGTGGGAGAAACAACGGCCAAAACAATTGCAAGTCATATTCAGCATATTTTAGAATTGAAAGATTTTACCGAAGAACAATTACAAAGCTTTGATGATGTTGGTATAAAAGTGGCTACCAGTATTTATCAATTTTTTCATGAACCCAAAAACATTGAGCTTATTCAATCCTTAGAAAGTTTAGGATTAAATATGATACAAACAAATGACACTGCAGTAGATGGAAATTTAGCAGGATTAAATTTCTTATTCACCGGCACACTCACTCAATTAAAACGTTCAGAAGCCGAAGCAATGGTGGAAGCAAGAGGTGGGCATATTCTAGGTGGCGTAAGTAGTAAGTTAAACTACTTGGTAGTAGGTGAAGAAGCAGGAAGCAAATTAGAAAAGGCCAAAAAAATAGCCTCGATAAAAATAATTACCGAGGCCGATTTTGTGGAGCTTATAAAAAATTAAATAATCCCCTTACTTGCTAGATATTCCGCAATCTGCACTGCATTGGTAGCAGCGCCTTTGCGAAGGTTATCGCTCACAATCCACATATTTAATGTTTTTGCTTGCGTTTCATCTCTGCGTAAACGGCCTACAAATACTTCATCTTTCTCATGTGCCCATAATGGCATTGGATAAAATTGATCCCCGTCATTTTGTTGTACAATTACACCAGGCGCTTTTGCAAGTATTGCTATCAATTCATTTAAATCAAATTCATTTTCAAATTCCACATTCACACTTTCACTGTGTCCACCCATTACTGGAATGCGAACGGTTGTAGCTGTTACTTTAATAGAATCGTCTTGCATAATTTTGCAAGTTTCTTTGACCATTTTCATTTCTTCTTTGGTATAACCATTTTCTAAAAAAACATCAATTTGTGGAATGGCATTTAAGTCAATTGTATACTTATAAGCCATATCAACTGCATCTAACTGCACGCCTTTCCTTTCTTCCATTAATTGATCTACGGCTTTCTTGCCAGTTCCTGTAACACTTTGATAAGTGCTTACCACCACTCTTTTAATTTTATATTTTGCATGCAAAGGCTGTAAAGCAACCACCATTTGAATAGTAGAGCAATTAGGGTTAGCAATAATTAAATCTTCGTTAGTTAATACCGAAGCGTTTACTTCTGGTACCACTAATTTTTTAGTAGCATCCATTCTCCATGCAGAAGAATTATCAATGACACGAATACCTGCTGCAGCAAATTTAGGCGCCCATTCTAGTGAAGTGCCCCCACCTGCCGAAAATAAAGCCACTGCTGGCTTTGCGGCTATCCCTTCTTCCATGCCTACTACCTTGAAGGCCTTTCCTTTAAACATTACTTCCTTACCTGCAGAACGCGCCGATGCTACAGGAATTAATTCCGTAACAGGAAAATTTCTTTCTGCTAAGATTTCTAACATTTTTGTTCCAACGAGTCCGGTAGCACCTACAACTGCAACTTTCATATTTTATTTTTTATGGAGTACTATTTATTATTATTAAAATTTCAAAGGGTCAAAAAAAAGCCTCCCAATTTCTTGGAAGGCTTCTGAATATATTTTTTAGCATACAAACAATCAGCACCTTCCTATAACAGGGGTTTCATAATTTGTTTGGTATGTTTATAATTGTTCATCTTCTCTTTTACTTTTCTGACACGAAATTAAATCGATTCAAGTGAATCTCCAAATTTATACTAATTCAATATCAAAATTGACTAACTGAACGAACGATTGTATGCGTTCTTTAATGTCATCTTTGTTGATTTCAGTTAATCTTTGTGTTCCAAATTTTTCCACACAAAAACTAGCTAAAGCACTACCTACAATAATTGCAGACTTCATATTATTAAAAGAGTAATCTTTAGTTTTAGCTAAGTGCGCTACAAAACCACCTGCAAAAGTATCTCCAGCACCAGTGGGATCAAATACTTCCTCTAAAGGTAAAGCGGGTGCAAAGAAAACTTCATTTTTATGAAATAGCAAAGCCCCGTGTTCTCCTTTCTTAATGATTAAATATTTAGGACCCATTGTCATGATCTTCTTAGCTGCTTTTACCAAGCTATACTCTCCACTTAATTGACGCGCTTCACTATCGTTTACCAATAACACGTCTACTAAACTAATTGTGTGTAATAAATCATCCATCATAATATCCATCCAAAAATTCATGGTATCCATGACAATTAATTTTGGACGTTTTTTCATTTGCTTAATAACACTACTTTGAACTGCAGGTACTAAATTACCTAACATCAAAATTTCACAATCTTGATAACTATCTGGAACAACTGGTTCAAAATTTTCTAATACATTTAATTGTGTTTCTAAAGTATCGCGAGTATTCATATCTAAATGATATTTACCACTCCAAAAAAAAGTTTTCTCGTCTTTTTTTATTTGTACACCTTCCAGCACAACACCTCTATTCGTTAAAGCATCTAACTCTGATTGAGGAAAATCTCCCCCTACTACAGAAATTTGTTTAACAGTGGTAAAGTTAGAAGCGCACCAAGCAATATATGTGGCTGCTCCTCCAATAATTTTATCGCTTTTTCCAAAGGGTGTTTCAATGGCATCAAAGGCCATGGATCCTACTACAACTAATGACATGTATATTATTTTTAATTTTCAGCTGCGAAACTACGATTATTACTGTTAAGTCTTTCTGTCAAGTGCAAATTGTACTCCAAAATTTACTAAGTACTTGATAATCAAAAAACTAACAAAAATGCCATTTTATTTAAAAAAAGAAACCTTTTTAAAGAATTAATTCTATAATTTTGTACTAACAAATTACCAAATATTTAGTCATGGCACGCATTAAAACAGAAAAAAACGGCTCTAGAAAAGATGTTATTGTAAGCAAAGCCGCTACACTTTTTAGAGAAAAAGGATATAAAGCAGCCAGTATGCGTGATTTAGCAGAAGCAGTAGGCGTAGAAGCAGCTAGCTTATACAATCATATAAAATCGAAGAGCGAATTATTGCATGAATTGGTGTTTAATGTAGCCAATAGATTTGTCTTGAAGATGGATGAAATAGAATCTGAAAATATCAGTTCCTTGCAAAAAATGGAAAAATTATTACGCTTTCACATAAGTGAAATGATTAACCATTACGAAGAAGTATATGTAAGTGATAGAGAATGGAAACATTTGTCTGACCCTTATTTATCTAACTACCAAAATCAACGAAGAGTATACCGCAAAAGGATTGCAGCCATTATCGAAGAAGGCATAAGAAACAAAGAAATTAAAGCCATTGATGCACCTACTGTCGTTTTAATATTTTTACATGCAGTAAGTGGTATTGAAAGTTGGCATAGATCTACCAAAAAAATTAATGCTGCCGAATTAGAACAAAATATGGTGGCTATATTAATTGATGGCCTTAAAGCAAATAAATAAACAAGCATTAGCCACAAGATTTAGTTAACTTTGTAGCTAATTATTAGCATCGTGTCTGAGAGAAACAATTTTATTGATTACATACGCATATTTGCCCATAGTGGGCATGGAGGAGCAGGATGCAAGCATTTTCTACGTAATAAACTTACTGCTAAAGGCGGGCCTGATGGAGGCGATGGCGGCCGTGGAGGTCATATCATTCTAAGAGGCAATGCACAATTATGGACCTTACTTCACTTACGCTATTATAAAAATGTGATTGCAGAAGATGGCGAAAATGGAACCAAGAATAAATGTACCGGCAAAGATGGTAAAGATATTATTATAGAAGTGCCTTTGGGAACGATTGCCAGAGATGAAATTACGGGCAAAGTAGAAGGAGAAATTTTAACAGACGGTCAAGAAATCATATTACTAAAAGGAGGCCGCGGAGGCTTAGGCAATTCAAACTTTGCCACACCAACGCAACAGGTGCCTGAATATGCGCAACCTGGTGAAGATGGCGCAGAAGGATGGAAGAATATTGAATTGAAAGTATTAGCAGATGTAGGATTAGTTGGTTTTCCCAACGCAGGAAAATCTACTTTACTTTCTGTCATTACTGCTGCTAAACCCAAAATTGCGAATTACGCCTTTACTACCTTAACGCCGCAATTAGGCATGGTAGAATATCGAAATAATTTATCTTTTTGTATAGCAGATTTGCCTGGCATTATTGAAGGCGCAGCCGAAGGAAAAGGTTTAGGGCACCGCTTTTTAAGACATATCGAACGTAATGCCGTTTTATTATTTTTAATTCCTGCCGATTCTGATGATCATAAAAAAGAATTTGAAATATTGAAACATGAATTAGAAAAATTCAACCCCGAGCTTTTACAAAAAGAATTTATTATAGCCATATCTAAGTCAGATTTATTAGATCAAGAATTAACAGACGCTATTGTAAAGGAGTTACCTAAGAAAATACCACATATTTTTATTTCTTCCGCTACGCAAAAAAACTTAGTAGAATTAAAAGATATTTTGTGGAAGGCCTTGAACAAGCCCATCTAAAAAAATTACCAGCAAGTATTACCCATAAAAAAAGAGTCCCGATAAATGGGGACTCTTTTTTTATAAAATCATTAGAGAAGTATTTTGCCAATTTATTTTTCAAAGAAAAATTGACAATCAAAACTAATTTGACGCTGCCTTAGTGGCTTTACTTCTATTATTTTCGTCTAAAATAGATTTACGCATACGAACCGATTTTGGTGTTACTTCAATACACTCATCAAATTGAATATATTCCATACACTCTTCTAAAGTAAATAATACTTTAGGAGTAATACGTACGCTATCATCAGAACCACTCGCACGGTGGTTGGTTAATTTTTTCATCTCCACAGCATTGATATTTAAATCACCTGGCTTAATATGCTCAGCCAACACTTGACCAGCATAAATTTCTTCACCTGGCTCAATAAAGAAACGACCTCTGTCTTGTAATTTATCAATAGAGTAAGCAGTGGTT
>CAINWZ010000014.1 GCA_903854725.1 uncultured Bacteroidota bacterium | reverse complement strand
ATATCATAATCTCTATGATAGGCGGCCACAGTGGTAATAGCAATTTCAGGCAGGTTGGTTATGATAGCTAAAAAAACCATTCCCCCAAAAGCTTCACCTAATCCAAAATGAGTGGTGATAGCGTCTATAGCCTTGGTCAATTTAATACCACTAATCCAAATAGCGATGGTAGATGCTAAGAATAGAATAATTAAATAAGTACTGGGCCAGTTTGCAAAAGCCATTAGAATAATTTATTTTTTGGAAATTTTGTATTTATACCTAAATACAAAGGCGGCTACTAAAAGCAGTGCACAAGCTTCTACTAATAATTTTTCAGGATCTATAAAATCAATGGGTCTATCCTTTAATAAAGGGTCCATCACTAGTCCGTGTATAATAAATAAAAGTCCTGTGGCATAAGAGATGACATGTATATTTCTCCAAGTGGTAGTGCCTAGCTTCTTTTTTATTACTTTTTGTGTAGTAATAATTACAAGTAACAAAGCAACAAATGAAATCACACCCAATAATACAAAGATGGGTTGATGCGGAGCTGTTAATGGATAGAGTAAATGAGTAAAGGTGAATTTTGAACTAGGATCTAATGGTATAATGATAAAATGTAAAAACACAACGACTAAAGCAAAATAAGCTGTGTAATTATGTATGTCAATTATTTTAAAGGTTTTTATTTTTGGAGGTAGTTTTTGCCAATAAGCTGATTGCTTATAAGCGGTGCTTAACATGATACCCAAAAGAATATTTAAAGTTAATAATACAAGGGCTGTTAAGCCCAAAATGCCAGAAATTTCAATTGTTTCCATAGTAGCTTTTTTATCTACTTAATAATAAATGCTATCAATCGAAATTAACTCAAAATAACTAACAATACGCTTGACGAGCTCGCCTATTTTTATTAAATTAGATCTTTACAAACGCTATCAAACAGTACATTAAAATACATATCATGAGACAAGCCATTTTAAGAATTTCTTTCTGCTTATTAATGCCCGTATTCATTTTTGCGCAAAAGAAATCAGCAGTTACAAAAGTTGAAACTGCCAAGCCAGTAAATGAAACCAATTATTACAAACCATTATTATGGCGCAATGTGGGTCCTATGCGCGGAGGGCGTTCTGTAACTTCAACTGGGGTGGCAGGAAATTCGCTAGTATATTATATGGGTACAACAGGTGGCGGTGTTTGGAAAACGGAAGATGCTGGTATTAGTTGGAATAATATTTCCGATGGATATTTTAACACAGGTTCTGTGGGGGCAGTGGCAGTGGCGGAATCAGATATTAATGTAGTGTATGTAGGAATGGGAGAACACGCACCAAGAGGGGTGATGAGTTCTTACGGGGATGGAATATATAAATCAACCGATGCTGGTAAGACTTGGAAAAATATGGGATTGGCATTAACGCGTCAAATTTCATCTATTCGTATACATCCGAAAAACGCTGATGTAGTATTTATCGGAGCACAAGGTGCAATACATGGAGCGTCGGCTGATAGAGGTGTGTACAAATCTGTTGATGGAGGAAAAACATGGAACAAAACTTTATTTGTAGATGACAATACGGGTTGTGTTGATTTAAGTATGGACATGAACAATCCAAGAATTTTATATGCTGCCATGTGGGATTATAGAAGACTACCTTGGGAAATGAGAAGCGGCGGCAAGGGCAGTGGATTATATAAAAGTGTGGATGGAGGAGATACTTGGGAAAAAATTCAGACAGGCCTTCCCAAAGAATTAGGAAAGATGAGCGTTTCTGTTTCTAAAGCCAATTCCAATAAAATATATTTAGTGGTGGAAAGTGATTCAGAAAAAGAGCAAGGTGGTTTATTTGTTTCTGATGATGCAGGAAAAACTTGGAATAGAATTAGCAAAGATCATCGATTAGTACAACGTGCTTGGTATTATATAGAAGCATTCGCAGATCCAGTAGATGAAAATACAGTGTATGTTTTAAATTCACCCGCAGTCAAATCTACCGATGGTGGAAAAACATGGCAATACTTTAGAGCACCGCATGGTGATTATCATCAATTATGGATTAACCCTAGCAACAATAAAAATTTGATCATTTCAAATGATGGAGGTGCTGCTATTTCTTTTAATGGTGGTGCTTCATGGTCTTCACAAGACAATCAACCTACTGCACAATTCTACAGGGTGAATGCAGATAATGTATTTCCTTATAATATTTATGGTGGTCAACAGGATAATACTTCTGTGAAAATAGCAAGCCAAACAACTTCATGGGGTGGCATCAGTGAACGCGACTGGTCGTATAGTGCAGGAGGTGAATCGGCTTTCTTAGCCTTTGATCCCAACAATCCAAGATATGTAATGGGCGGAAGTTATCAAGGAACAATAAGCTTATTAGATACTAAAACCAATGAACAAGT
>CAINWZ010000013.1 GCA_903854725.1 uncultured Bacteroidota bacterium | reverse complement strand
GTACATCATGTATTTTTTTACTTAAAAAATGCGGAGTCTGTAGCAGATAAAAGTAAATTATTGGAAGGCTTGCATAAGTTAGCAACCATTGAATGTATACGTTTTTCAGATATTGGAACACCCGCCGATACCAATAGATCGGTTATTGAAAGAAACTATACTTACTCTTGGCTTTGCTTTTTTAATTCAGCTGAAGAAGAAGAAATTTATCAGAAGCATCCTATACATGATGAATTTAGAAATAACTATGCCCACTTATGGGAAAAAGTAGTTATTTACGATTCAACCACCAATACACAGGAAAACCAGTAGCAATAAGGCTTAAACCCCAAATGGCTTCGTAAGGTTTGTTAAAAATGGTGATAATAAATAAAGCTGCGCAGAATAATAAAAATAGGCCTGGTACGAAAGGGTAACCAATTACTTTATACTTTCTTTCGTATTCTGGATGCTTGACTCTTAATATAATGACTCCTAAAGCAGTGCTTCCATAAAATATAAAAGAAGCAAACACAAGCATATCGGTCAACTGATCAAAACTGCCCGAAAATACCAAGGCGATTGCCCAAAAAGCTTGAATGAATAAAGCGATATCGGGTGTATTGTATTTTGGATGCACCGATGCTGCTTTGTAAAAAAACATCTTATCTCTTGCCATTGCATACATCATTCTAGCAGATGTTAAAATAGTGCTGTTGGTAGCATTTAAGGTAGTTACTACTATTAAGCTTGCTACTAAAACCATTCCAATATGTCCACTTAACTTACCTGCTACTTCTACTGCTGCAATTTTATTTGGTGTTAATTGTATAAAATAATCAATGGGCAAAGTATATACAAATACAATATTTAATAACACGTAAGCGGCCATCACTATTAAGGTGCCTATGCCTAATGCTAATGGTAAATTTCTTTTTGGATTTTTTATCTCTTCCCCAATATAAGCAATTCCATTCCATCCTTCATAGCCCCAAAAAGCGCCCAAACTAGCTACGAATAAGGCTTTCAGTAAACTAAAACCTTGCAAAGAAGGCGCTTTTGGTAAATGACTTGACTCGGTTAAATTAGTAATAGATCCTTGAGAAGAACCAAAACCAATGGCTATAAAAGCTACTATACATGTTAACATTAAATAGGTCAACACCATACTAAGCCTTGTCGCAAATTGTGCCCCCCGATAATTTAATAAGGTGAGCACTATAATTAAAAAGGATGCTAATAATTTAATAAATAAAGCTTGTTCAATTGCTATTCCTAAAAAGTTAATACTATTGCCAATAATTGGAAGAGAAAATAAACTTGTTAAAGATTGCGCAAAAATATATGACAAGGCAGCAATAGAAGCAGTTTTAATAACTGTGAAGCTCGCCCATCCATACATAAAAGAAAAGAAACGACCGTATACCTTTTGAAAGTAAAAGTATTCTCCTCCAGAATTAGGAAACATACTTACCATTTCGGCAGTAGACAAAGCACCTGCCAAACTTATTACCCCAGCTACTACCCAACATAATATAACTAATAAAGGAGAACCCAATTCCTGGGACATAGGCGCCAACTTCTTAAATACACCTGATCCAATAATTACACTTACTACTAAAAATGTAGCAGCGCTAAATCCTATTTTGGGTTTGAGTACTTCCATTCTACAATTTAGTGAATTCTATATAAAGTATATTATAATTTGGTAACCCCGAAACCAGGCTGGCTATTGATATGCATATAACCCTCTTTTAATTCAAAGCCGCCAGTAACCAAATCCTCGGCTAAATCAAAACTGCCATCTAAATCTATGTACCTAGTATTTGAACAACAATAGGCTGCGTGTAATGCAGCTGTGATACTTATTATACTTTCATCATTACAACCCCAGAATAAATTAATACTAGCATTTTTCGCAATTGTTGCAATTTCCATTGCCCCCATGATACCACCACATTTCATTAATTTAATATTGTATACACCAAAGGGCTTACTGATAGCATATTCCAATGCCGCTTGCGGATCTTTTAAAGATTCATCACCCATTAAAATAGAACGATAGTTAGGGTCTACCTTTAACAATTCTAATTCTTTACCCACTGGTAAAGGTTGTTCTATTAATTCAATATTTACTTTTTTTGTGGCTTCTATAAATTTATTTAAATCGGCTAAGTTATAGCCTTGATTCGGATCTACTCTTATGATGTATTCACTTGGATATTTTTCATAGAGCTTGATAATTTTTTCAATATCCTCTTCTAGATTCAATCCTAGTTTTACTTTCAAAACCTTAAACCCTAATGTTAAAAAACCAGCAGCATCTTCTAAGGTTTCTTGAACGCTTTTAATACCGATAGTAATTGAAGTGGGTAATGCTTTTATTTTTTGACCATAAAAATCGGCCACCGAAATGCCGATAAATTTTCCAAAAGCATCATGCATCGCAATATCAATAGCAGCTTGAGTTCCAGGCAAATGATCAAAATGCTGTCTACTTTCATAAATCATTTGTTGAAAATGTCGAATATCTCTTCCTACAAAATTTTGAACAAATTCTGTTTGTAAATTGACAGCCGTTTGCGCAGTGGTTTCTCCTACTACCTCTCCAGCAGGACTGCCACAACCATAACCCACCATCCCGTTGGCTAATTCTACTTCAAAAAAAGCTAAGCTTACATCCGAGAAGGTACTATAGGCAATGGTATAAGGCTTGGTTAAAGCCATTTTTTTTAGATAGGATCTTACTGCAACTATTTTCATGGGATTCTAATTACTTTTTTAAGTTTTTCAAAACAGGTAATATTTTATCTACGCCTTCTTGAATAGGCAATAAAACAGGAATATTTAATTTTTGCTCGTATTGTTTTTGAAAAGCAAAGGCTTCTTCTGTAGTACAGTCCTCGGTATGAATACCTACTGCTATTACTTTTGAGCCTAATTTTTCTATAATCTCTATTTCAGATTCAACGCTAGGTATAGCACCCCACTTTTCATCATGATCGAAATATTTTCGTTTCGGAGAAAATAATAATATTACATTTTTAGCATTTCCTGAAATCAATAACTCAATTCCACAAGGACCACTTGGATTTCTTAAAGAAGATTGACCTTCTAAGAATATAAAATCGGGCTTGGCTTCATTCCAACAAGTAACAATTGCATTTTCTAATTCACCTGAAACAAAATCGTTTAAAGTAGAATCAAAAATAAAACCATACTTACCACCTTGCAACCATCCTGTTTGCCCTGTATATATCATTTGCGCTTTTAGTCCATTGGCTTCGCAAGCTTGTCTTAACATTCTGGCAGTAGTTCTTTTGCCCATAGCGCAATCCATGCCTATGACAGCAATGATGGGTGCCCCTACTTTATATATATCCCCTGTCCAAAAGCTAAGCTGCTCTCTGGTTTTAGGCTTTCTTACATCAATTAATTGAACTCCTTTTTCTTTGGCTAAAGCAACAACCTCTGGCTTCTCATTTAAATATTCATGTAAGCCATTTATAATAGATATGCCTGCGTTAATGGCTTCCATAATTATAGCTAACATGTTACCTGGCAATCTTCCTCCTACTGTTGCTACACCTATTACTAAAAATTGAATATCTGTTAATGCACTATTGGCAGCATTGAAATTTTCAAACACAGGAATATTACGGTGCTTTCCATCTAATATTGTCCCAGCATCTTGCCCTGCAGTAGCTTCACAATCTACTACCCCTTTTATGGTAAATCTCTCTGTTCCTCTTATAAGTCCATGTGCAGTTTTAGCATCAAGTGCTTTTAATAAGCCATTTGTTAATACAATTGCATTGTTCATCTTAGTAACCTTTCTTTTATTATTTTAAAAATTATTGTTTTTTTATAAGCATGCCTGGATAATTGCCTGTTGCTTGTTGATTTTTATATGTCAGTTGCCCATTAATCCAAACCATTTCAATGCCTGTTGATAAAGCCCTACTATTTTGAACTGTAGCATTATCTTTTACAGTAGCTGGATTAAATAAAACTAAATCGGCATAATTACCTGCTGCAATAATACCTCTATTTTTAATTCCTAAATGCTCGGCTGACATGCCTGTCATCTTAAAAATAGCTGTTTCTAAAGGCATTACTTTATCTTCTCTTACGTATTTTCCTAAGACTCTTGTAAAAGCCCCATATCCTCTAGGATGCCCGCCTGCATTACCATCTGAACAAATATTTGCATAAGGCCAAGCAATAAAATTAGCTACATCAAAATCGCCCATACTCTTTGCCGCTATGGCTTGAGTAGTTCCCTTAAAATCAGGATTTTTATTGTCAAAATCAGAGGCAATAGCAATTAAATTCATGAGTGTTTGCGGAGTAGATTCATTTCTTTCCTGTGCAATAGCGGAAATTGTTTTTCCTTCATAAGATGTAATAGGAGCATAATGTACCAAATAGGATTGTGTTGGATCAAATAATTGTTCTGTTGCAAAAGTGGCACTCTCTAAACTAGTATAATCTCTGTTAGGAAATAATACCCTTAAAGTTGAATTCCAAAAATTATATGGATATACATCTGCTGTAATATTGACACCTTCTGCTCTTGCTTTTTGTATACGATTAATAAAAGCTGTGGATTGATTCCAATTAGATTTTTTTGCAATCTTGATATGAGAAATTTGAACTGGAATATTGGCAGTCTTTCCAATTTCAATTATTTCTTCTATCGCTTCATCTAAATTCACATCCTCACTTCTTATATGACTAATATATCTTCCATTATTTTTTGAAACTACTTTTGCTAATCCTAAAACTTCTTCCTTACTTGAATAAAAAGCTTGTTCATATTCTAATCCAGTAGATAAACCTAATGAGCCTTTTTCCATCTCGCTTTTTAAAATTGCCTGCATTTTGGTTTGTTCCTCTTGTGTGGACATTCTTAATACATCTTTTTCGCCCATAGTCTCCTCTCTAAGTGAAGCATGGCCTGTATAACTAGCCACATTAACAGCGATAGGTTTCTTTTTTATAAAATCACTAATGGTATCCATGGGATAACTACCTCCATCCTGTCCAATGACAATGGTTGTAATACCCTGATTATTAGTAGGTATTGCTTCTGGATGTTTTTCTAAATCCCCAAAATGATGACTATGTGAGTCAATAAAGCCAGGAGCTAATGTCAATCCTTTGCCATCTATGACTGTTTCATTTTCAAAAGCGGAAAGTTTCCCTACTTCGTAAATTTTATTATCTATCATTCTAACTTCAGCATCCATCGCAGGGCTTCCCGTACCATCTATTAATTTCACATTATTAATTAATTGAGTAACAGGAAACTTAGGATTTTCTCCTTTAATAATTCCTGAAATAACTTTCATAATTGACCCATTATTTCCACTGCTCAGTACTATTGCTGTTAATTTATTTTCAAGATGCCTTTCTATTAAATTTCTAAATCCTACCCAACCTCCTGTATGCGAAACGATTGAATCCTTTTGATTAATAACCCAACCAAAACCATAATCATGTTTCGTGCCATCTTTTAATGTTACACGAGTAAATGCTTGTTTTAAATTATCAGCTGAAATTAATTTATTAGTATATAAAGCCTGATCCCACTTTAATAAATCAATTGCAGAGGAATACACATTCCCATCTCCAAATACCCCATCTAATCTTATTAAATCATTTGACACGAATTGTCCATTAACTCTATCCATACCAAATACCCTCGTTGGATGAGGCGCTTCGGTTGTTTTCATGTTTAGATAATGTATATAAGTGTTTTGTAGCTTGAGTGGTTGCACAATTTGTTGTTGAAAAAAGCTTTCAACAGGCATTCCTGCTTCTTTAACAATAATCGAACCCAATATAACATAGGCTGTATTTGAATACTCCCACTTTGTACCTGGCTCAAATTTTAAATCAGGCTTATACTGGGCAAATAATGCCAGCATTTTATCATTGTTGAGTGTATCTAACGTATTGTTTTTCTGTATTGCCAATATTTCATATTCTGATAGGCCAGAAGTATGATTCAATAAATTTCGTATGGTGATATTATTATAAGGGAATGTAGGTAAGTGTTTCGCTACTAAATCATCATATTGCAATTTTCCTTTTTCTTGCAACATCATAATCATAGTTGCCATAAACTGTTTTGAAATAGAAGCTAAATTGAATGAAGATTCCATACTTAAAGGCTTCCCATTAATAGCATTATTTGTTCCTACAGCTTTTTGATACACTACCGAACCCTTTTGTGCAAGCAATACGGTGCCATTAAAAAGGCCTCGTTTATAATAATAATTAATTGCAGAATCTACTAATTTAATTTTTTCTTTAGCTAATTGTGCATCACTTTTTAAACTTGTTAACGACAAAGCAATTGTAACAATTCCTATTATTGAATGATTTATTTTCATATTATACATTTTATTAAAATTAAAATACAATATTTACCAAAAACGAATATACATAGCTGCCACTAATCCTAATACTATTATCACCATTGCTAAATTAGCATTTGATAATTTGTATCTAGTGCCATCTTCCACTAATTCATTTTCATGCGTTTGTCCTTTCTTATCCAATAAACTTACTAATACAATTGTAATCATCGTAAAAGCAAATACCAATCCCATTTGAATTAAATAAGGAATTTCAAATCCACCATGTCCATTGGAATAAGCAGTATATAATATTGTTTCATTTCCTGCCCATCCAACAATAAACTTATCAAATACAATAGATAATATAACGCCTACAATAATACCTGTTATCGCAGCTTTTGAAGTTGCTTTTTTCCAGAAGAATCCTAATAAGAATACAGGGAAAATAGCAGGTGAAATATAACCAGTATATTTTTGAATAAATTCAAACCCCCCTTTACCGCCAATACCTAATGCATCCTGCCAGTTAATAATAATTGCAATAATTAAGGATACAATAATCATAATACGTCCCGTGCTTACAACCTTCGTATCTGAAGCTTCTCTATTAATATATTTTTTATAAATATCTAAGGAATAAATAGTGGATATACTATTAGCCTTGCCTGCTAAAGAAGCCACTATGGCTGCTGTCAAAGCCGCCATAGACAAGCCTTTCAGCCCTATTGGTAAAAATCCTACCACAGAAGAATAAGCATTATCTTGATTCAAAGTGCCATTGCTTAACATTTCTTGTTGCAATGCTCCGTTTTGATGTAATACATACGCAGCAATACCTGGTAACACTACTAATATTGGCATTAATAATTTTAAAAAGGCTGCAAATAAAATACCGGTTCTTGCTGTTTTTAAATCGGCACCCAATGCTCTTTGCGTAATGTATTGATTACATCCCCAATAATTTAAATTGGCTACCCACATACCAGCAGCCATCATCGCTAAACCTGGTAAACTTGAATAATCATCAATTTGTTTTTGCGTAGCGCCTGCAGTTGGTTTATCAAAAATCATTTTAAAATGATCTGGTGCAACTTTTAATAAATGATTAAAACCTGCAATAGCATTGCTACCATATCCAAATTTTTCACCCACTACTGTTAAAGCAATATAAGAAGTAATAAAGCCTCCAATTGTTAATACGAGTACTTGAATGACATCGGTGTAGCCAATTACCTTCATTCCCCCTAAGGTGATAAACAAAGCAAATAAAGCCAAGCCAATCATTATTAAATGAAAATTAGCGCCGCCTGTTAAATTATTAATAGCAATAGCTCCTAAATATAATATAGAAGTTAGGTTTACGAATATATATAAGAACAACCAAAATATTGCCATGATCATTGCCACTGTTTCATTATACCTTGTTTTCAAAAACTGAGGCATGGTGTAAATTCTGTTTTTCAAATACACTGGCATAAAAAATACGGCCACCACCACTAATGAAACTGCTGCGATCCACTCATAAGCAGATATCGCAATACCTAATCTAAATCCGTTTCCACTCATGCCAATAAATTGCTCTGCAGATATATTAGAAGCAATTAAAGAGGCACCTATCGCCCACCATGTTAATTGACCTTCTGCTAAAAAGAAATCGGTTGAATTAGCAGTAGCAGATTGCTTGCGTTTATAGATCCAATAGCCATAACTGGCTATGATTAAAAAATAGAGTATAAAAACAATGTAATCATAGGTTTGCAATCCTTGTGTCATAGATATTGGTTTTGGTCTTAAAATTAGGCTATAAACTTAAAAAGGCACCCTTTAAGAGTGCCTTTTTTCAATACCAAACCTCCAATTCTAGTCCAAACCAAGTTTAATGATGTTTCTTATTTGAAAGCCTAAGTAAATAATAACTCCCCATACTAAAATGATAATACCATAAGCCAAAAGCTCTAGCCAAATGGGAGAATGTCCTCTTCTTGCAAATAAACTTCTATGATTGTAATTAGTGATATACACCAATGGCTTTCCCCATGGCACTGAAGTTTCTGCTATAATATTGCCATATACATCATTATCAATAATATTGGCTACTAAAACCAAATTTCCTTTGGTGTCTCCAGGTAAACTGTCTCTTTTAAATTCTCCTGTTACCAATCCAGCAGTATCTGTTGTATAAGTAGCAGTTTCACTAATATTTAAATTGCCATCTAACCTTTTTACAGCAAGCACCATCTCTACTCCAGCCATTGGCTTCCATATCGAATCGACCATTGTCAATAATTTTGCAGTTATAATTTTTCCGTCTGCTGTATCAATTTTAATTTTTGCTTTTGTAATAGTAGCTTCCCCTCTTGCTTCATCATATAATTTTGTGGTGGCGCTTACCGCTACAAAATTTTGTGTGGCAGATTTTATCCATTCCTGTTTGGCTATAGGAGGGATAAATAAAATATATTCACCTCTTTCTGAAGTAATACCAGCTCCTATTAAATTATTTTTATCAGCATCTGATGTGATATATACTTTGAATGGAATGTTTGCAATTTTTTGAAACTTCCCATCAATTTTAGACTT
>CAINWZ010000012.1 GCA_903854725.1 uncultured Bacteroidota bacterium | reverse complement strand
CCTAAAGCTTATTAAAAGATATTCGCCGAATTAAGAAATCATTACCAAGTTGTTTCAGTTATCAAGTATTCCTTGACAACTGACTTTATTAATTGGATTTAGCGTCAAGCTTGAATTAAATATTCATTTCCTAGATAAGTAATAAGATTTATTCCACCGCCTTCTCTAAATCGGCAATGATAAATTTAGACATTTGTAAAAATGCATAAGTGGCTTTGGGCGCTGTTACTGGATTAGTCATTAATTTTCCAAGTATAGATGGAACAATTTGCCAACTCACTCCGAATTTATCTTTTAACCATCCGCATCTTCCAGGGGCTCCCTCTTTCACTAAATAATTCCAATAATTATCTATCTCTTCTTGAGTATCTACTGTAATTATAAAAGAAACGCCTTCATTAAAACTAAACTTATGTGGGGCCGAACTATCCATCGCTCCAAATGAAAGGTTATCCAATTCAAACTGCGCATATTTAATATTGCCTTCTGTATCAGGCTCCCCTTTTTGATAAGTATCTATTTGAACGGTGTTAGAATTAGTGAATAAACTTGAATAATATTCAATGGCTTGTTTTGCATTTCCATTTTGATTACCTGTAAACATTAAGTTAGGCATAATTCTAGAACGACTCTTATGACCTAACATTAATTGCCAGTTTACTCCATACCTATCGGCACACCATCCGTATTTTTCACTCCAAGGATATTTATTTAGAGGCATTAATATTTTACCATCAACAATTAATTTTTCCCACATAGCATCCATCTCTGCCTCGGTGTCAACACTTATAAAAAAAGAAATGGATGGATTAATTGGGTAGCCTGGACCGCCATTTAAATTCATAAAACGGCGACCAAATATATTGTAAACCACTGCCATGGGGTTTTCAGAAAGAATGACTACCTCGCCAAAAACTTCTTTATAAAAATGAGCCGCTTCTTTTGCTTTTCCATCAAACCATAAACAAGTGCCAATTGAATGCATCATATTGTACTGTATTTTAATTGAAATTAATGAAAAAACTAATCCGTTATACTTTCAAAAATTACATCCCATAGAAGTGCCCTCATTTCTAATGCTTTCAATGACGCATTAGTCGCCTCCTCCCATTTAGCAGTATCATTTCCACATAACTCAGCCACCATTTCTAAAGCCAGATGACTATGATGTCCGCCATCCACTTCGATATGCCTTTCTATATAATACTTGAAGGTGGAAACTTGATCAGGATGATCCGCATAAATTTTATTTAAAATTTTAGTAAACATGTCTGGGATTAAATCTTCCCTGCCAAAAGTAAATACCGCTGCTTTTACGTGCAAGGGTGCATGCTGTGCAATTTCAAAGGTATATTGTAAAAATGATTTTACTTGTGTTGGCAAGTCCGTTTGCTCAATAGCCATTTCAATAGATTGACTAATTGATAGCTCATGCAGTAAAGCATCTATAAAATTGGTGGTAGCGCCCATTTGACGCATTGCCTTTACATATAATTCAAAATGACTAACTCTATTATCGTGTTCATCCACATCAGATTCCTCACCTAACACTATTTCATTAATTAAATACCTAGTATTGGCCGTACCCACTGGAACCCAAGGGAGTTGCACACTTGTCAATCCAATTTGAAGAGACTTTAATAAGCTCATAAAATCCCAAACAGCAAAAACATGGTATTGTGTGAAATTTTTTAGCCCTTCCAAATTGTTAATTTTTGAATATACCGAATGTGCTAAAAGTTGAGCCCTCACTGGGGCAATTTTTTTATTCAATAAAGCTACTTGAGAATGCATATCTGTTTTTTATATTTTAACAAAACCAAGGACGTTTTTGTTCAATATTTAGGAAAAAAATTCTTCTATCTTTGTATTACTATGTGTTACGTTATTGGCATTAAAATACCTAAAAAGCAGACTATTAAAATAGGTAGCACTGTATTGGATTTGGATGCTATTGACATTCCAGTTCAATCTGGCTTTGCCTATGACCAATGGCCGGTAATTTTTAAGGAGAAAACCTTGAGGCCAGGATTAATGCATTGGGAACTAATTCCTAATTGGGTTCGTAATGAAAAAGAATTAACAGAATCGAGAAAAAAATATACCACCCTAAATATTAAATCCGAAACCATACTCACAAACAAAGTAGCACAGTCTACTATTCATACAAATAGATGCTTGGTTTTGGCCTCTCATTTTTTTGAATGGCAACAAATTGAAAAAGAAAAATATCCGCATTGTATTTCATTGAATGAAAAACCTATTTTTTATATAGCGGGTGTTTGGAATACTTGGACCAACCAAAATACTGGAGAAACTAAAAATAGCTTTGGTATTATTACCACTGAAGCCAATGGCTTAATGAGTAAGATTCACAATGT
>CAINWZ010000011.1 GCA_903854725.1 uncultured Bacteroidota bacterium | reverse complement strand
TAATGTAATTGCTTGTAATGACGCAAAGATAACTTATTTATTGGGCTATTACACCGCTTATGTAATGGGCAATAAAATTACTTCAAAATTCAAAATATTATTAATAGATTTATGATAGAGATTACATAAACACTTAAATCCAAAAATCATGAGTAATAATCGTAGAAATTTTATAAAAAATATAGGGGGCTCTATGGCTTTATTAGCTGTAGGTAATGCAGCAAGTGCAAGTAGCACGACTAGCAAAGCAACTCTACTACATTCAACTATTAAAGTAAGTGCGAACGATAAAATAAGAATTGGCTTAATTGGTTCAGGCATCATTGGACATTTTGATACCGATACAGCTTTAAAAGTACCCGGTGTAGAATTAGTTGCCGTTTGTGATTTATATAAAGGCCGTTTAGAAGGTGCGAAAGAAACCTGGGGCAATCAAATATACACTACACAAGATTATAGAGAATTATTAGCACGTAAAGATGTAGATGCTGTTTTAATATGTACACCAGATCATTGGCATCAAAAAATTTCTATAGATGCTATGCGTGCAGGCAAGCATGTGTATTGTGAAAAACCTATGGTGCAAAAAATTGAACAAGGTTGGGGCGTAATCAATGCACAAAAAGAAACAGGTAAAGTATTCCAAGTGGGAAGTCAAATGGCAAGTTCAGTGGGCATATTAGAAGCAAAGAAATTATTAGCAGCAGGAACTATTGGTGAATTAACGATGGTAGAATCTTTCTGCGACCGTTCCGATGCAAGAGGTGCCTGGGCTTATTCCATCCCAACAGACGCTTCACCTGAAACAATAGATTTTGATACCTTCTTAGGTACTGCGCCTAAAGTGCCTTTTGAAGCAAAGCGCTTTTTCAGATGGCGTAATTATGGTGCTTACGGAACTGGTGCTGCAGGCGATTTAATTGTACACTTGTTAACGGGTATACATACTGTAACAGGTGCAGTGGGTCCAGAAAAAATTATGAGTATCGCTAATTTAAAATTATGGAAAGATGGAAGAGATGCTTTTGATATCATCAATGCGGTAATGGATTATAAAACCACTGAGAAACATAATGCCTTTCATGTGGTGACAAGAGTGAACTTAACCGATGGTGAAGGCAAGGGACCCTTTGGTATAAAATTAATTGGGACAGAAGGTGTTATTGAATCATTTGGTAATGGCTTAGTAGTTAAAACCTTGAAAAGACGAGCTGTACCTGGATATGGTGGATATGATTCTTTTGATAGCTTTTCTAAAAAACAAAAAGAAGAATTTAAAAAATGGTACCAATCTGAGTACGGCAATGATACAGAGGGCGGATATGATATAGGAAAAGAAACCACTTTTAATGCGCCTACTAATTACGATGATAGACTAGACCACATGATTGTATTTTTTAATGCTATAAGAACAGGTTCTAAGATATATGAAGATGCTTCATTTGGATTGAGAGCTGCAGCTCCTGCTATTGCATGTAATTTAAGTGCGCAACAAAACAAACCTATTCTGTGGGATCCAATTGGAATGAAGTTGGTCTAAAAAAATATTTATTAAATAGCAATAACCTATTAAGTTTTCTTAATGGGTTATTTTTTATCTTCTAATTCATATTTAACAAAAGCAAATTTCTTGCCATCTGGCGACCATGAAGGAACATTGATAGTACCTTGACCACCAAAGAATGGCTCTGTTAAATCCTTGATAGACTTGTCTTGTAAATTTACCAATCTTAGTTTGACTTGTTTTCCAAATGGATGTTTTTGCACTTGATCTTCTAAGTAGGTAATAATAGTAGCTTGTTTACTATTAGGGCTAATATGCGCAAACCAATTTGAGTAATTATCAAAAGTGACTTGTTCTGGATTAGATCCATCAGGATGCATTCTCCAAATTTGCATCATCCCTGATCTAAAAGAATTAAAATAAATGAATTTCCCATCAGGACTATATTCTGGACCATCATCTAAACCTACTGCCTCTGTTAATTTTGTTTCTTCTCCTCCATTACTACTCATTGCATACACATCGTATTCGCCATTGCGTTCTGCACAATAAACAATTGTTTTACCATCGGGAGAAACACCATGCCAATAAGAAGGTGTATTTGCTGTAAGTCTCATTGGGCTCCCCCCTTCACTGGCAACTTTGAATATAAACGAGGATCCTTCTTTAATGGTAGGTAAGCTGCTAGAAATAAATAAAGTTTTACCATCAAAAGTATAGCCATGATCATTGTTTGCGTTCTGAATATCGCCGGTTGGAAGTACTCCCAATTTTTCTCCCTTTATACTCACTCTTTCTAAAATGCCTGATGCATTAATTAATAAAAATTTACCATCATGTGACCAATTGGGCGCTTCAAAGTGTCTTTTTTCACGAAGTATTAATTCGGCTTTTCCGGTTTCAAGCGTATATACATACAAAGAACTAATAGCAACTTTACCATCGGGTATTTGTGCATTCAATTGAAAAGCAAAAAAGAAACATAAGAAAAAGTTTAGAAATATTTTCATGATATCATGATTAAGGGGTTACTACAATAAGAACATTTTTAATACTAATAAATATAAGTAAATTTACAGCGTCCTTTAGAAAAAATATATGAACAGAAGCGAACAATTAAAAGCCCTTGAAAATGAGATCCTCTGGGATATTATTGTCATTGGTGGTGGCGCTACTGGCGTAGGTACAGCCTTGGATGCAGCAGCAAGAGGATATAAAACCTTACTCATTGAAGGACATGATTTTGCGAAAGGAACTTCTAGTAGATCTACCAAACTTGTACATGGCGGAGTAAGATATTTACAGCAAGGCAATATAAAATTAGTCAGAGAGGCGCTTAGAGAAAGAGGATACTTATTAAAAAATGCACCGCATTTAACTTCCATTCAAACATTTATAGTACCCGTTTTTAGTTGGTGGGAGAAAGTATTTTATGGCTTAGGACTTAAAATATATGACTTACTGTCTGGTAAATTATCCTTGGGCGACACGCAAATACTTTCCAAAAAAGAAACGATAGCACATTTACCTACTATCAATACAAATAGATTAGCAGGTGGTATTCTCTATTTTGATGGTCAATTCAATGATAGTCAGTTGGCAATAGAAATAGCAGCCACCGCCATAAAAAAAGGAGCCACCGTATTAAACTATTGTATGGCGACTGGTTTTACAAAAACGAATGGAAAAATTACGGGTGTTGAATGTGTTGATATACTTTCAGCAAAAAAATATGCGCTCCAAACAAAAGTGGTTATAAATGCAACAGGGGTATTTACCAATGCGGTGGTGCAAATGGATGATCAATTACAACATGATTTAGTAAGCCCTTCTCAAGGCATACACTTAGTAGTAGATGCTCGCTTTTTTCCAACTGTTGATGCCATGATGATTCCAAAAACAGACGACGGCCGAGTGTTATTTGCAGTACCCTGGCATGATAAAATTGTTTTAGGCACCACAGATACGCCCATAGAAACAACTTCATTTGAGCCCCTCCCTTTAGAAGAGGAAATTGAATTTATTATCAAGCATTTCAATAAATATAGTAACGCCTCTATTACAAGAGCTAATGTAAATAGTGTGTATGTTGGATTAAGGCCTCTTGTTAAACAAAAAGTAAAAGGAAGTACAGCACTTATTTCACGCGAGCATCATTTAAGCATCTCCCCTAGTAACCTTATTACCATTACTGGTGGGAAGTGGACTACCTATAGAAAAATGGCTGCAGATGCAATTGACAATGCCGCATTTGTAGGAAAATTAAATAAAGAAAAATCTAGTACTGCTAGTATTGAAATTGGCGATGAGTTAGAAAAAGAAAATCGAATGATAGCTATTTTAAAAAATGATTTAACACTGTCCCCATTAATACATCCAGCCTATCATTTTATAAAAGCAGAAATAGTGTATGCAGTGCAGTATGAAATGGCCATGTGCATAGAAGATATTTTAGCAAGAAGAATTAGATTGCTTTTTTTAGATGCAAGAATAGCCATAGAATCGGCACCCTTAGTGGCAAGCATTATGGCGCCTTATTTACACAAAGATAAAAACTGGGAATTGGCGGAAGTAGAAAAATTTACAGCTTTAGCAAAACAATATATTTTAACATAAAATTAAAGTATGAAAAAATAAAATTTTGCATCTACTTAGCTTGTATTTAACAGCCCAATTCATAAAAAAAAGTTAAAGGGGATATTTTCCATTAAACCTTTATTGCATAAATAAGTCCTAAGCGCATTAAAACTTATTTGCATTAAAATTTTAATCCCTTTTTTATGAAAAAGACTAGCCTACTCTTCTACTCGCTTATTCTTGTATTTGGACTTATTGCAAGTTGTTCAAAAAACGACCTACTCACTTCTTCCATCAATAATAGTAATGATAACAATATAGTTGCAGATAAAGCACCCGTCAAATTGCCTACTATAGCCATTATAGACCCATTTGCTGCCGTAAAAATTGCATTTGGAAATAATATCGACCCAGTTAATTTGCTTAATTATGCCAATCAAATCAAACCCAACTATATTAATAAAGACAATGCGAGGGGTAATAATATAACAAATCCAAAAGCAACTTTAGGCAGGGTGTTATTTTATGATAAAAATTTAAGCACTACAAATACTATTTCATGCAGTAGCTGCCATAAACAAAATTTTGCCTTTAGTGATACAGCGCTTATTAGCAATGGCGTGGAAGGTGGTTTAACAGTAAGGCATTCTATGCGATTAATAAATACAAGGTTTGCCAATGAAAGTAAATTTTTTTGGAACGAACGTGCTATAACACTAGAGCAACAAACCACCATGCCAATTCAAGATCATCTAGAAATGGGATTTAGCGGCTTAAATGGAAGAGGAAATATGGCAAGTTTATTATCAAAACTTTCAAAAATTAATTATTACAAAGAGCTTTTCAAATTTGTTTATGGAGATACTATAGTTACAGAACCTAGACTACAAGAAACATTGGCTCAGTTTGTTAGAAGTATTCAATCATTTGATTCGAAATATGATATTGGACGCGCACAAGTTAACAATGACAATGATCCATTTCTTAATTTCTCTGTTGTTGAAAATACCGGTAAAAGGTTATTCTTGACACCTCCCGTATTTAATCAAAATGGCATCAGAATTGCAGGCGGATTAGGCTGTAATGGTTGTCACAATGCACCTGAATTTGATATCGATCCCAATTCAAGAAACAATGGAATTATTGGCATTATAGGTAGCACTGCTTTAGAATTAAATGATACTAGAGCCCCTTCCCTTAGAGATTTGACTAAAACAGATGGCAGTTTGAATAGCCGTATGATGCACAATGGAGTTTTTAATAGTTTACGTGCAGTAATGGGACATTATAATAATATTCCTAACAACCCAAGAAACACCAATTTAGATGGGAGGTTAAAGCCCAATAACAATGGTCAACAATTAAATTTAACCACTGAAGAAACAGATGCAGTTATTGCTTTTATGAGGACGCTATCAGGCACTTTAGTCTATACAGATAAGAAATGGGCTAGTCCTTTTGTTAATCAATAAAAATTATCATAGAACAAGGGTGAATTTAAATGAACTACTACTTATTGACACCTATAAAACAACGGATTCTATTTACAAGTCGATGGCTTTATTGATAAAATGAATAAGTGGCGACATAGATTCGAAACAAGCAATAACTTTTTTTACTAAATTTTTGTCTAGTACCTCTGCGTCTGTTATTTCAGTAGTAGCCACAAAGTTTTTTAGTTTTAAAAATTCAATGGCTGGATTGTCTAGCTCATAACCTTTGGGGGGTCTCACTAATTTATCTGTTTCACTCAATCCGCCGTAATTATTTTTAAATTTCTTTTCATTCACAATGCCTTTAAATTCTTTAAAGCAATAATCAATCTCTTGTCTTAATTTTTTTAATTCCGGCGCCATAGGCATCCATAAGCCGCCTCCAATAAAACAAGCGCCAGGTTCTAAATGAAAGTAATACCCTGCACAATCTATTTTTTTTGCACCCTTGCTAAAACTAGCGCCAAAATTAGTTTTATAAGGATCTTTGTTTTTACTAAAACGAACGTCTCTATTAATTCTGAAAACACATTGCTTGGGTTCTAGATTTAGCAAAGACTTATCTTTTAATTTCATGCCGTCAAGCACTTGGGTTACAAATTGTAAATACTCTTGTTTAGCACTTTCATACTTAGGTCTGTTTTTTTCAAACCATTCTCTATTATTATTCTTTTTAAGTGCCTTTAGAAATTGGAGGGTAGTTGGTTGAATCATATGATATTCATTGAAGTATAAAGTAGGGTAAATTTAATATAAGATTTTAGTATAAAAATAATTAAAAATCAAGATTCTCAATAAATACCTACTTAACTTTAGCACTCAAAATAAAATCATGCCCAATACCAAATCATACGCCGCATTAAGCGCTACCACACCATTAGAAGCCTATTCGTTTGATAGAAGAACCCTAGGCGAAAACGATGTACAAGTAGAAATATTATATTGTGGCGTTTGCCATAGCGACTTACACCAAGCCAAAAACGAATGGGGCGGGTCTGTTTATCCAATGGTACCAGGGCATGAGATAGTAGGAAAAGTAAGTGCAGTGGGAAGTAATGTAAGTAAGTTTAAAATTGGTGATTTAGCTGGCGTGGGCGTAATGGTAGATAGCTGTAGAACCTGCAAAAATTGCCAAGAGAGCTTAGAACAATATTGTGCCGAAGGAATGACTGGTACTTATAATGCGAAAGAAAGAAACGGATCTGGCATAACTATGGGAGGTTATTCAACACAAATAGTCGTTGATCAACGATATACATTACATGTTTCACCAAAATTAGATTTAGCTGCAGTAGCACCATTATTATGTGCAGGTATCACTACTTATTCTCCACTCGTATTTGCAGGTGTTAAGAAAGGTATGAAAGTGGCAGTAGTAGGTTTGGGTGGACTAGGACATATGGGTGTAAAATTTGCAGTTTCATTTGGTGCAGAAGTGACCGTTATAAGTACTTCGCCTTCTAAAGAAGCAGATGCAAAAAAATTAGGCGCTACTCATTTTTTATTAAGCACCGATCCAGAAGCAATGAAAAAGTACAATAGCTATTTTGATGTCATCTTAGATGCTATTTCTGCCAATCATGATTTTACAACTTATTTGAATTTATTAGCTACCAACGGAAAATTAATGGTAGTAGGTCTTCCCATTGAATCGCCAAAGGTTCAACCTTTCTCCTTAGTCACTAACAGACGCAGTGTAATTGGTTCGTGTATTGGAGGTATGCAAGAAACACAAGAAATGCTTGATTATTGTGCCGAACACAATATTGTATCTGACATAGAAATAATTTCTATGCAAGGTATTAATGAAGCGTATACAAGAATGTTGAAAGGCGATGTAAAATATCGTTTCGTAATTGACTTAGCGAGCTTAAAAAGTTAATAAACTTTTGGGTCTATTCCCCTTTTTGAACACTACATATTTAAACAGTCTTTTTTGGAGGAAGTGCGAAAGCTGTGGCCTCGTGTGTGAAATTGCCATTGTGCGCACCATCACAAAAAGGTTTGTTTTTACTTAAGCCGCAACGACACAAACCAATAACTTCTCTACCTGCTAAATCATATTGATTACCAGCGCGATCTTCAATAGTAAAATCACCTTCCACTTTCAAAGAACCGTTATTGTTAATAATAATTTTAGTAGCCATATTTTTAATTTTAGGACTCAAAAATAGGGCTTCTTGGCTTATAGTTAGTGATTGTTTTTGAAAAATAAGCTAAGTCCTTGCCGACCTTAAACAAATTGTTCCAAAATGGGTTTTTACAAGTAAATTTACACCCGCCTATTTGCGAAAAATAATGAAAGGATTTCACTTTAAAACATACCAAGCACCAGACCAATCACCCTTTGATAGATTGTTTGAGATATTCAAGGAATTGATTGTACATACTTCTGGTGATTTTGACGAAACCATTAGCTGGATGCGTGAATTAGATGTGGAATATAAATTAACTGATGAAAAATATACCATTGACGATTTTATTGAAGACCTTAAAAAGAAGGGCTATATCAAACAAGAAATTAAAGATGGTGGAGGAGATGGCGAAACAAAAATAACGGCTAAAACAGAAAGGGCTATTAGACAACAAGCTTTGAATAATATTTTTGGCAACTTACAAAAAGCAGGACGCGGAAATCACAAGACTAAAACATTAGGGCAAGGCGACGAACGCAACGGTGAATTCAGAGAATTTAATTTTGGCGATAATATTGAAAATATTTCTTTGACAGAAAGTATTAAGAATGCACAAATTAATCATGGCATAGATTCCTTTAATTTAACTGAAAACGATTTAGTACTTGAAGAGACAGAGCAAAAGTCACAAATGAGTACGGTGTTAATGATTGATATTAGTCATAGCATGATATTATATGGAGAAGATAGAATTACGCCAGCTAAAAAAGTAGCGATGGCGTTGGCAGAATTAATTACCACTCGTTATCCTAAAGACACCATTGATATTTTAGTATTTGGTGACGACGCTTGGACCATTACTATACAAGAATTACCATATTTAAAAGTGGGGCCTTATCATACTAATACCGTGGCGGGTTTACAGTTGGCTATGGATATTTTAAGAAGAAAAAGAAATACCAATAAGCAAATATTTATGATTACAGATGGCAAGCCAAGTTGTATAAAAGAGCCAGATGGAAACTACTATATGAATAGTAATGGGCTAGACCAATACATTGTAGAAAAATGCTACAATCAAGCAAAGATGGCCAGAAAATTACATATTCCCATTACCACTTTCATGATTGCGCAGGACCCCTATTTGCAAAAATTTGTGAATGCATTTACCGAAGCCAATCAAGGGAAAGCCTTTTACACAGGATTAAAGGGATTAGGAGAGATGATTTTTGAAGATTACGAAACCAATAGAAAAAAGAAACTTAAATAAATAGTTTAATAACATCCTTATGAAAATTGACAAAATAAAAACGCTAGGCGACTTAAAAAAACAAGGCTACCAAAGTAAAAGTATAAAAGACGAATTAAGAGATAATTTAATTCTTAAAATAAAGGAAGGCGTACCTGCATTCGAAGGCATACATGGTTTTGAAGAAACTGTTATTCCTGAAATTGAAAGAGCCATTTTATCTAAACACAATATTAATTTATTGGGATTAAGAGGCCAGGCCAAAACAAAACTAGCTCGATTAATGATTCAGTTATTAGATGAGTATATTCCTTTTGTGGCTGGCTCTGAAATTAATGACGACCCCTTAGCCCCTATTTCAAGATTTGCTAAGGATTTAATGGCAGAGAAAGGCGACGCTACTCCTATTGAATGGCTTCACCGTAACGAACGTTTCTTTGAAAAGCTAGCTACACCTGATGTTACCATTGCAGATATCATTGGCGATGTGGATCCTATCAAGGCGGCAAATTTGAAATTATCGTATGCAGACGAGCGTGTGATTCATTTTGGAATGATTCCAAGAGCCAACAGAAGCATCTTTGTAATTAACGAGTTACCCGATTTACAAGCAAGAATACAAGTAGCGTTATTTAATATTTTACAGGAAGGTGATATTCAAATTAGAGGCTTTAAATTAAGAATGAATTTAGACATACAATTTATTTTCACCGCTAACCCTGAAGACTATACGAATAGAGGAAGTATTGTAACCCCTTTAAAAGACAGAATTGGTTCACAAATTTTAACGCATTATCCTAAAAATATAGCAGTCGCTAAAAAAATTACAGAACAAGAAGCTAAAATTAATGCGGTACAGTCTGAAATAGTATATATCCCTAATTTAGCCAAAGACATTATTGAACAAATAAGTTTTGAAGCAAGGTCAAGTGAATTCATAGATGCCAAAAGTGGTGTGAGTGCGAGAATGACCATTAGTGCTATGGAAAATTTAATTAGTGCTGCCGAAAGAAGAGCCTTAAAAAATAGTTTACCAAAAACGGCTGTTCGCTTATCAGATTTTATGGGCATTATTCCTGCGATTACAGGAAAAATTGAATTGGTTTATGAAGGTGAACAAGAAGGAGCCGAAGTTATTGCTATACATTTAATTGAAAAGGCAATTAGTACCTTATTTAAAAATCAATTCCCAAAAATTAGTAAACTAGAAAAGCAAAATGAAAAAAATGCTTATTCTGAATTGCTTGAATGGTTTATTGCTGAAGGTGGCTTTGAATTATATGAAGATTTTGATGAAAAACAATATAAGAAAGTTTTAGATGAAGTAAAACCACTGGATGCACTTATGAAGAAGTATGCTCCTGATACCACAAAGGAAGATGCTTACTTTATGAAGGAATTTATTTTATGGGCTTTAGTTGAAAATAAAAAATTGAATAAGGAAAAATTGACAGAAGGATTTTCATTCAAAGACATACTGGGGCACTTAATAAATAAACTGTAGTTATTATTTAAATAGATACAGCCATCAGTTATCATCAACTAGAATTGCTGACCAAAATCATAGATATTTTTACCATAATGGATGGTAATTAAAGACATTTATGCGCCAACGCATAAAGCTACAGCAACTGTAATTTTAAATTTACATATCATTAATCAACCAAATAAATAGATGATATGAAAAAAATAAATTTAGTTTTAATCGTACTTCTTACAAGTACAATATTCGCATGTAATAGCGCAGATGTAAAAGAAGAGCAAAATGAAAAGACAGAGAATGGTCCTTCAATTGGACAGTCTGGTGTACAAGACGATGCCTCTCAAAAAAATGTTGTTCAAGTGGCTGTTAGTAGCAAAGATCACACTACATTAGTAACTGCTATTAAAGCAGGCGAATTAGTGGATGCCTTAAGTAATGCGGGACCCTTTACGGTTTTCGCTCCTACCAATGAGGCATTTAATAAATTGCCAGCTGGTACGGTAGAAGGATTATTAAAACCTGAATCAAAGGAGACGTTGGTAGACATTTTACAATATCATGTATCAGTTGGAGTATATAAAGCAGATGCTTTAAGAGATGGTCAAAGCATTGGCCAAGTCAACGGAGATAATATTAAAATTACTAAAAAAGAAGGGGTATTATATGTAAATGGAACAGCTAAAATAGTAGCAAGTATTCCATCTTCTAATGGTATTATTCATGTAATTGATGGAGTATTACTTCCGCCGAAAAAATAGTTTTTTCAGTTTTTGGTTTCTTTATAATTGCTCATGCTTTTAGCTTGGGCAATTTTTTGTGCCAGAACCATTGAAATACTAATAGCTCTTTGCTTAATTAATGCTGCATTAGGCCCCTCAAAATTTTCATCAACAGTTTCAACAAACAACTTATTCCACTGATCAAAATGAGTATTATTTAACGGAGTTAAATGATGCAAATGGGTATGCAAGTTGATAGGATTGCCAGAATAACTGCCCGTATAAAACAAAGTGTTTTCCCAAAAGTCATACATGATAGGCAAATGCTTTCCCCAATTGACGTTTGCTACTTCATTAAAAATATATCCCAATGTAAAATCTACTTTTATTTTGGTATAAAATCTATCAACTAAAAGTATTATTTCTTTTCTTGAATCAATGTCGGATTTCATAATTAATTTTATTAAAGTATTGAGCGCGGTTCCAGATTATTTACCTTATAAATCTTTCCTATTAAATTTGTGCGTTGAAAAATATAAGGGAATAATTATCCAAAGTGTCAATGTTATAAAGGCTATGGTTACCCCCGCAATAGTTCCAAAGAAGTCTTTAAAAATAGCCCCTGTATACCCCATCATTGCAGAAATGTCTAACTGAAGTAAAATAAGGATCCTGCCTAAATCAATAGGATTAAGGGCACTTACTAAAATCATTGGTTTTTCCAAAGGATAATCGGCAAATTGAAATAATAAAAACAAGACAAAGCCATCAAATAATAAAGAGAAATACATCCATAGTAAAATGGCCAGCCCTATTCCCTTGGCTTTGTCTCTAATTTGAACGGCAGCCCATAATGCAATAGCCACAAAAATGACAGTTAATAAAATTCCTACAATTAGTAATAAAAAACCAATAGCATTAAACTGAAATAATAAAACGGGTACCCCAATACCTATTACAAAGGCCATAGATAATGAAATAGCAAGTCCTACGGAAAAACTTAACCAAATACTTTTTCTTTGTAAGGGCTGACTCACTAATAATTCAATAAATTCAGCACTATTGTATATATAAATGGTAGAAAATAGCAGGCTAAATAAAGGCACAATAATTAAAATAATGTTCAATAAACTCAATAGCCCTTTATTGGCATTGTCTTCTAAGCTAAATAAACTCAAGGAAGTGGCTAATAATACGATGGTGTAAATAATCATTATTCTACTTCTAAGAATATCGGTCATTATATATTTTACTATTTTTTTCATTATATAAAATAATTATGCGTTTTTTAACATGATAGTTGCGATAGCCTTGGCTAATTTTTCTTCCCCTGTATTTTGTCTTAATATTTCAATAGATTGATGAAAACATAATTTACCCTCTTGCATATAAATAACTTCAGTCACCAAATCGTCTAAATCACTTAAAACATGCGAAGTCACTAAAATCAACTTGCCATTATCTTTCTCCGCAATAATTTTTTCTTTTAATATTTCAGAAGCTATTGGATCTAAACCTGCTGTAGGCTCATCTAATATTAAAACTGCTGGGTTAAATAAAAAAGCTAAGGCAGCACTTACTTTTTGAGTAGTACCACCGGATAAGGTTCCCATTCTTTTATGAAGCAAGGAATTTAATTTAAACCCAACAATAAGATCCTCGTCTAATACTTGTTGGGTGTTTCTTATATCTTTCATCATGCCCAATAATTGCCCAATAGTCATATTTTCAGGGTATTTGCCAATTTGAGGCATATAGCCAATCGCAGCCCTATAGGCCCAATCTTTATTAATATTTTTTTTGTCAAATGTTATAAAACCGCTATCAGGAATAGCCATTCCTAAAATACATTTAATGAGTGTTGTTTTGCCGCTACCATTTGGGCCAATTAAAATAACACACTCTCCCTTATTACAGGTAACAGATACATTATCTAATGCTTTTAGTTTTCCGTATTGTTTGGTTACATTATTTGCAATAATCATACTATTAATTTTAAAATGCTTTTCTCATTAAAGGAGTATTATCTTTTAAATTTTCTGGCGTTAAGCTTGGTATTAATTTTTCGGTCTTATCTAATAATGATGTAATGAAGCTTCTAAAGAGCATCATGGCTGGCGGATTTTGTTCTACAATCATAGAATACAAACTCACGGGTCTATAAGGTATATCTCCAATTTTATCTCGGTTTAAATCATACCCTTCGTATTTATCCCAGTAATTTTTATTGAACGTATTCAAGACAAGGCTTCCATTCGTGCCAATATCAAAAGTATTACCCTCAAAATTATTTTGAGCAACATTAATATCCATGCAACTGGCTTGAATTTTCATTGCCCATCCGTTATTCTTAAAAATATTATGATTCATTTGTATTCTTGATGCCCCTTCTAAATAAATACCACTCGTATTTTTTTCAAAGACATTACCTACTATATAACTATCCGAAATTTCTTTTAATAACAAGCCATATGCTGCGTCACCCCAATTCTCTTTAAAATTATTAGCAAGCATGCTAACTTTATTAGAATACATTACAGCTACACCAGCGCCATTAGCAATAAATGAGTTAGATTGATAAGTATCATTATTTGAAAACATGAAATGCAAGCCATATCTGATATTATGAGTAGTAGTATTTGCTTTAATTAAAGAATTGGTGACAAACTCAAAATAGATGCCGTCTCTATGGCCATCAATGGTATTACCAATAATATGCAAACTGTCCGATTTCCAACAATGAACACCATTACCACTTTGTTGCTCCCCCTTATTGTAAGCTTTTAATTGATTGTTTTTAACAACACAGTTTTTTGCATATTGTAAGTAAATACCAAAATAAGTGTCGTCTAAAATATTATTTTGTATTACAACCTCCCTACTATCATAAATTTTTATTCCTGCATAATCATCTAAATTAGAAGTGCCAGAATGATAAATTTTAAAACCATCAATTACAACTTTATTAGCTTTAATAGAAATTACCTCAAATTTATTTTGCCCATCTAAAATGGGGTACTTTTTCCCAATAAGAGTAAGTTGCTTTGAAATAATCAAATTACCCTCCTTATACGTTCCAGATGACACCAAAATTGTATCTCCCTTATTTGCAATATGTATTGCAGAACGAATGGATTTTATTTTTTGCAAGGGACCTACATAAATTATGTTTGCAAAAATTTCTATCCAAAATATCAATGCCATCAATATCAGTATTGCTTTTTTCATTGTAGAACTTCTTTAAGCGTTACAATACTGCCTGTATTTGCTGATATATAATTCAACGCACTGTCTTTAATAGAAAAAGCTGCGAAAGTTCCATTCATAGGGCCATGTAGGTTATTACTTCTAATAATAATTGCTTCATTTGAATTTATTAGAAAGTGTGACCCAATAAAATCGGCAAAGTAGATTGAAGCAACCTTTATTGAATTATTTTGAGGGCTATGTAAATAAGCAGCAAGACAATTTGGATCATCGAAAATGTATTTTTTCCCTTTTTCCGAAATTAAAACAGCACCAAAACGGTTATCCGAAATGGTCATTTTGCAATAAGTGCAAGCATCTTTTCCAATTTTTATATTAGGTGGAATAGGATTGCATGCAAAAGCATTTGTCATTAAAAATAGTAACCCTACTGTGCTTTTGATAATTTTTTTTGAAAATACTTTTACTGAACTATTACTTCTATAGGCCAAAATTGATAGTGTCAAAAGTGTAATTCCCACGACTATAAAAATCCAACCTCCTATATCGGGAACCGAATAAGCGCCAAAATTTAATAATTGTTTATAGCCTATTAATGGTGGCTGATAGGACATGCCTGGCACTTTAATAGCTGCATCTGGATTGAGTTCATGACCATAATTATATTCCCAACGCCAAAAATCTGCCATGGCTATAACGCCAAATAAGATAAAAAATATCAATAAAGTATACAATAGTTTCTTTCGAGCTAACAAAGCGGTAATCATACAAAAGATGGAAAAAAAGAGAATGCAGTATGGTAAGATCACAAATTCTGGAAAATCTTTTTCATGAAGTGTTTTCATACCAATATAATGATTCAACCCATTAATAATATCTACATTTCCTCCCAATTTATTGGCATATATCGAAAGTCCTAAACCTTCAGGATACTGAGGTGCATTTAATTCTATGCTCCACATGGGTACATATAAAACCACAATTAATAAAAGTGCAGAAACAAATAATATAACGCGATTACTTATATTCAATTTACTCGAATTCATTAAAATAATATTAAAGTTACCATTACGAACTAGTGGGTCTAATAAATAGTAAGACCCACTAGTGCATAGTATTAGTAGATGTAGTAGTAATTTATTTTTTCTTACCCTTTTCTTTCTCCTCCCCTTTTTCATCGCCTTCCACTTTTGGCATATTCGTGCCTAAACTATAACTAAGTGGCACATTGCTTCCAACAGGAGATACTCTTACATAACCTTGCATTTCTTGGTGTAAAGCACTGCAGAAATCAGTACAATAAATAGGCACCATACCAACGCGGTCTGGTGTCCACTTTAATGTTTGTGTTTCGCCAGGCATAATTAGTAATTCCGCATTGGCAGCACCTTTGATTCCAAAACCATGTGGCACGTCCCAATCCTGCTCTAAATTGGTTACATGGAAATATACATCGTCTCCCATTCTAATCCCTTCAATATTATCTGGAGAAAAGTGAGATCTAATAGCAGTCATATATACATGAACATTTTTGCCTTCACGAACTACTTTAGTAGCGCCTTCTCCAATGGATGCATATTTATGTTTATTGTCGTCTAGTTTGTAAAACTTAGTACTATTATTTTTAATAAGTTCTGCAGGAGCAATTTGTGCATAATGCGGTTCACCAATAGTTGGGAAGTCTAAAATTAATTGCATCTTATCGCCACTGATATCAAAAAGTTGAGCACTTTGAGAAAGCTCTGGACCTGTAGGTAAATATCTATCTTTTGTAATTTTATTATACGCCACTAAATATTTCCCATTGGGGTTTTTTGTATCGCCACCCGCAACTGTTAAATGACCTACTGAATAATAAGTTGATGCTCTGTCTAATACTTTTAAATCTTTAATATTCCATTTTACTATTTCAGAAGAAACAAAGAAAGAAGTATAGGCATTGCCCTTGTTATCAAATTCTGTATGCAAAGGCCCTAGTCCAGGCTTCTTTACTTCTCCATACAATACTGATTCATACTTCAATACAGGGATGCCTTCAAAAGTGCCAATGAAATCTTTAGCTTGTATGGTTTTAAGCATTTTATCAAAACCAAATACAGGTATAACAGCAGCTAATTTTCCACTTCCAACAATATACTCTCCTGTAGGACTCACATCACATCCATGTGGTGATTTAGGACATGGGATAAAATAACATAAGTCGGCTAGCTCTTTTGAATCAAGCACAATAACTTCTGTTTTTATCTCTGAAGTGGCAGTATGTGTTTTTTCATTATACGTGTTGTGAGCATAACGTACGCTTTTCTTTTTCCCTTTCCCAGCTTTTAAATACTCTTCCGCTTTCTTCCAGTTTACTGCTAAAATAAAATCTTTATCTTTTTGTGAAGCATTTACCTCTAACAGTGTATTGGCTTGCTCGGTATTATAACAAGAAAAGAAAAACCAACCATGAGAAACCCCTTTTCCCGCTCTACTTAAATCGAAATTAAAACCAGGACATTGAATTTGGAAAGCTAATTCCATCTTGCCATCCTCTTTTTTAACACTAATAAAACTCAAAGTGCCTTTAAAATTTTTCTTATAGGTATTGATAGGCACATCGCCATTTACATCATCTGGAGGAACACTAAATCTTGTTCCGGCAACCACATATTCTGTATTTTCTGTTAAAAAGGGCGAAGAGTGATTTCCTGCACTATTAGGCAACTCGATAATTTCAGCAGTCCTAAATGTTTTTAAATCAATACGCGCAACTCTAGGTGTATTATTGGCGTTTCCAAACACCCATTTTCCATCATAATCGCCATTTGTTTTTGATAACTGGACATGGTGTAAATCATCCCAAGGCACAAAACCATGAGAAGTATTTAACATGGGTTTCGTTTCTTCACTAAAGCCATATCCTTTTTCTGGATCAACAGAGAAAACAGGAATCACTCTTAATAATCTTCCCGATGGTAAACCATAGGCGCTCATTTGACCGCTAAAACCACCTGAAACAAAATTATAAAATTCGTCATACTTACCTGGAGCTACATAAACTTTTGCAGCAGCATCAGCACTAATAGTATTGTTTGCATTTTTAGGCTTACAAGAAGCCAAAGTAAAAACAAACGCGACTGAAATAAATAGCCAATGTTTAAAATGTAAATTTTTCATAAATGAATATTTGAAGTTGAGTAAAATATATTTGTCCAAAATTGAAATCAGTTATTTTTTTAGAATTATTTTTTTGAATCATTTTTACGCATGAATTCATAAATATTTCTTGCATCATCATCTGTAACATTTTGATTTGGCATACGCACTAAACAAATTTCTAATTGTGCTTGTGCTTTAGGATCCTTATTTAGCATTGCATCTGTATTAGTTACGAAATTCATAATCCACTCTGGCTTGAATCTTTCTGTAACCCCTTTCCAACCGGGTCCTACTAATTTTTCACCGGTAAGTTTATGACAAGCACTACATTTAACAGCAAAAACTTTTGTACCAGCTTGAACTAATTTTTCATCAATGGTAGCTCCAACTTCTACTTTTGTAAACTTACCTTCTCCCCTTTGAGGATCATAAGTAGGGTTAGTATTTGGATCGCTTGCAGAAGCAGTAACTGCGTCGGTTGCAACTGTTTGTTGTCCACCACAAGCATATAAAATTGATAAAACCATCAAGATGGCAAATGTTTTTTTCATATTAATTATATTTTAATGAATGATCCACAAGATTAGAACAGCTTCAAAATAGTTTTTATGCGTACACTCATAATACAAATTCATAGTCTATAATGAAAGTGAATAGTGTATTCTAAAAGATTGATTGTCTATACATTAAGTGAGAAAAAGTTGTTTTATGACACTTGTCATACAACTTATGACAAGTGTCATGTTTTAATTATATATAAAAAAATAGTTTAGTACCTAAATCATAAAAAAACTATATAATAAAATGATTATAGACATAAATACATTATTAGCCTGGGGGGCTGTATATAAAAAAGTTGGGCGAGACGAAATCATCTTTTCAGAAGGTGCAGAATGCAGCTACTATAATCAATTAGTATCAGGTATAGTTAAATGGGTAAATATTAATGAAGAGGGTAAAGAATATATACAAACTATGATTGAACCAGGTGAATGTTTCGGAGAACTTCCTCTATTTGACGATGGCCTATACGCAGCCTCCGCAATAGCTGACGAAGAAGTTGTCTTAATTAGATTACGTAAAAATACTTTTTTACAACTTATAAAAGAAAACAATGAAATTCATTTTGCATTCACAAAACTATTGGCCAAAAGAGTTCGTTTTAAATTCTTACTATTGAAATCAATAGCTTATCATGCGCCGGAAGTTAGGATTGCCGCATTACTGAACTACCTAAAGAAAGAGAATAAAAATTTCTGTACTAATTGCAATCAGTTAAAATTAACAAGGCAACAAATTGCAGACATGACCGGACTTCGTGTCGAAACAGTTATTCGTTCTATGCGCATCATGCACGATAAAGGCCATTTAGTCATTGAAAGAGGCAAGGTCTATTACTAGCTATAATTTAACGCACACTATGACTTAACGCATAAAATTAAGTCAATAGCATAAATAACTTTGTTTTCAAAATTACACTATGGGCAAGCCCTCTCACAATTGGCTCAAAATTTCAATTATTAATTTACTTATCGTTTCATTTGTAGGAGTCATTCTAAGGTATAAAATTGCTTTTTCATTACCATTTATTGATCAAAAACATCTTCTACACGGACATTCTCATTTTGCTTTTGCTGGCTGGATTAATCAGGCAATTATGATTTTAATTATTCATTCCATTTCTTTTAATGATGAAAATAAATTGTTTAAAAAATTTAAGCCTTTATTGTTAATTAACTTACTCACCGCCTATGGAATGCTTATTAGTTTTGCCATTTCGGGCTATGGAGTATACTCCATTAGTTTTTCAACCCTATCTATTATCAATGCCTATGTTTTTGGAATATTAGTTTGGAGAGAACTTAATAAAACAAATAAAAATTTGAGAAGTTATTGGTGGTATAAAGCAGGCATTATATTTAACATACTCTCTTCTGTTGGTGCATTCACACTATCCTTTCTAATGGCAAAGAATAGTATCAATCAAAACTATTATTTATTAGCAGTGTATGCTTTTTTACATTTTCAATATAATGGCTGGTTCTTTTTTGCATGTATGGGTCTTTTCATAAATCAAATTGAAAAAATAGAAGGTATTGCCAAAAATTTAAAGGTTATTTTTTGGTTATTTAGTATAGCTTGTATTCCAGCTTATTATTTATCGGCTCTTTGGTTACCTATACCCATCATCGGATATTGTATAATTGTACTAGCGGCTTTGGCTCAGTGTTTGGGATGGGGAATGCTCCTAATGCTTATCTATAAAAACAATAAGCAATTTGAGGCATTGATTCACCATAATGGGAGGTGGTTAGTGTACTTGGCAGGAATAGCACTAAGTATAAAATTACTATTACAATTAGTTTCAACCATCCCCTTTTTAAGTCAATTGGCATTTGGGTTTAGACCTGTTGTAATTGGATACCTCCATCTTATGCTTTTAGGCGTTATTTCCTTGTTTTTGTTAGGTTATATACTTGCGAGTCACCTATTTAAAATAAATTATTACACTAAAATAGGAAGTATAGTATTTGTAACTGGTATCATTATCAATCAACTACTATTATTAGTGCAAGGTATTGAGGCCATGAATTATATAGGTATCCCCTTTATCAATGAGAGTTTATTTGTAGTAGCAATAGTCATGTTTATGGGATTGGTATTAATAAATATACAAAATGAGTACAATCATAAAAGTAAAAATTAAATACATTCAATTTTACATAAATATATAAATATGAAAAACCTAGGAGAGGCAACTTTAAAAAGTATTGCATTAGAACATTTTGAATTTATTCCTGTTTTAGAAAAATACAGTTTAGATTTTTGTTGTCGTGGAAAAAAAACTTTGAAAGAAGCCTGTATAGAAAATGATTTATCATTAGAAACAATTTTAGCAGAAATAAATGAAGCTGGCGTACCCATTAAAGCACAAATGCCATTTAATGAAATGTCTGCAGATCAATTAATTTCCTATATTTTGATTCATCACCATTTTTATGTTAAAAATGCAATCCCTACTATATTAAATCATATTGGGAAAGTAGTTGCAAAGCATGGTGAAAGATACCCGCATATGGAAAAAGTTTTAGCATTATTTAATGCTGTTACCGATGAACTAATACCCCATATGCAAAAGGAAGAACAAATATTATTTCCTAGAATAAAAATAATTTTTGGCACTGATGAGCATGCGATTGCCTCTCAAAAAGTAATTGGTTTTATTGACGGCCCAATCAATGTAATGGAAATTGAACATGAAAAAGCAGGTGATTTATTATTTGAAATAAGAAGAATTACAAATCATTATAAAGCACCCGAAACAGCTTGCACTACGCATCGTGTATGCTTAGATGAATTAAAGGCATTTGAAGAAGACCTGCATCAGCATGTTCACCTTGAAAATAATATTTTATTTCCTATGGCTAAAATTCAGATGAAAAATTAATTTCTCTTTATACTTGCTTTTTTCTGAATGATTTCCCCGCTTGCCGTTATACCGGTAACCGAGATTGTATAGGTAGTACTTAGATCTCCTGTATAAAATTCAAGTTTCGCCTTACCTGAAGGACTAGTATATACATGACCATTCCAATATAGGGTAGACCTACTATCCTTGAAGGAAGCTTTTTTAATATCTAGATTGGAATAGTCTGGCATATTAAATAAAGGGGCTAAATAATATGAGTTAGGATAGTACTCTAAAGTGCCATATTGTTCAAAATGGTTTCTGAAATTCGACTTTCTTTGGGTATTAATGAGAATAACTCCATTGCTAGATCTTGAACCATAAAAAGCTGCTTCAGGGCCTTTTAAAACTTCTACAAAATCTATAATATCAGGAGATATTTTTGACATTTCTGCCATTACAGGACTACCTTGAAAGCCCATAAACATGCCTTCATTAGTATCTGATTGCGGACCATTGCCACCGCCTACCATTACACCATCCACAATCAGTAAAGGTTCGTCTTTAGCACTTATAGTAAATGAAGTAACACCTCCTAAGGTTAAATAGCCACCCCTCATGTGGAGACCTGGAATCATTAACATCGCAGTACTTGCATCAGTTGGGTTCATTTGCTGAATGGCTTCTCCAGTGATTATGCGAGAGAAAAGACTTATTCTTTTACTTGTATTGTAACTATTCGCCTTAATACTAGATTTAACAAAAACGGATTTCAACCATTCTTTACCCGTTCCCATGTAAATATCCTTCACATCAGTATTGCGTAAATTAGTAACTAGGTCTTTATCTTCAATACTAAATTTCTTTTTTAAAGAAATGGGCGTTGGAAATTTTGGAAAAGGAGAATTGACATCGATGATTATCTTTTCATCCATCTTACTTCCCTTTAAGTTAGAAACTTGTAAAGTAAAAGCAACACTGTCTAAATAAGGGGGCACTTTAAATTCAAATTCTCCTTTTGCATTGGTAGTATCTGTATCAAAAAGATAAAATCTTTTATTAGTATATAAAGTCACTACCCGATTTGCGACAGCTATTTTTTTTCTATTAAGAATACGGCCTTTGATATTTGAAAAAAGCGTATCAACTGGAAGCGCTGATTGTTTAATAACTATTTTATTAGCTAATGACTCTTTGCTATAATTTTTACCTTTAAAAATCATGGGTGCAGTCAATAATGCAAGGTCCTCATATATTTGAAAAGGTTCAAACAATGAAGTATTATTTGCTACATTATTAAGATCACTGGGTTCTTTCACTGTATTATCATCAGTAACAGCAACGGAAAGCGCTGTAAAATTAGGATGTAATACAGAGTCACCTTTGTACAAAGTTAAAATCACTTTCTCTCTAGGTAAATAATTTTCTTTATCTGTGGTGATAAATAACTCTTCTTTAGGTTTCGTGATAAATACTGTTCTTTCGCTTACTACTTCTTGTGCTTCATTAAACAATAAAAATGTAGAAATTCCTGCAGGAAAATTAGATTTAGGAATAGAAAGTTCATACATATCAACTCCCACACTTGCAAAACAAAGACTATCTCTGCTGAAGCCTAATATATAGGACTGTTTGCCTTTTTTATATAAAGAATCGCCTTGTGAAACAACTAATTTAATAGTAGTAGGTGTTTGATCTTTAATAGCTATTTGACTGCCATAATGATTAACAAAAGGTAAAAGTGATTTAAATGTTTGATTTCTCCATTTGAAATTAGCTGCATAATTTTTACTTTTAGATACAAAGAAAACAACTTTGCCTAGTCCTGTTACGCTATCTGTTGTAAACCAAGTTAAAGCCGAAGTATCTATATTATCATTGATATACCCTTCTACTTTCACTGGCGCACCAAACTCATCTACAGCCTTGATAGCAATTGTCGAATTAGTACCAGCAATAATCTCTCCTCCTTCAGGAAAAAATTGTAAACGAGGTAGTTGATTACTTGTTTTAATTTCCTTTACCGGTTCAGTTATAAATTCCAAGTTAGACGGATGTAGTTTACTAACAACATAAATAGGCACTACAAAAATAGAATTGGTATCATATTTTTGAATGGTGGCAGTATATAATCGCATCCAATAAAATCCTTCTCTTAACGAGTCTGATAATTTAATACGACCTTCTGTTTTTTCACTAGGAATATTTAATAATAATTGTGAGACAGCACTATCTTTTTCATTAACTACATCAACAAATAAAGTTTTACTGTGCGAAAAATATTTATGTGATAAAGAATTTACTATCCAAGCTTTAAACCAAAGTTCTTCCCCTGCCGCAAAAATATTTTTATTTGTTTGAACAAATAATTTTTCTGTGGTGGATGCCCTTAAATCACTTATAAATCTGCCTGCAAGACTATCGGTATTTTCAATATTAGTTTGTGCATTTGTAGGTTTTACAACAAAGAAGATAAAAATAAAACAAAAATATTTCAAGGGGATACGCATATAATCTAGCTTAGATTCACTTAAAAAAATTAGCAACTAATTTCAATAGTATAAAATTAGCGTTTAGGGTCTACTATTAACTAAAAAATGGATGAATGGCAGGCAAATAATTTGATTTATATTTTAAAAAATATTTTCTTCCTATATAAGAAATAACAGATGCTCCATTCCACGACAAAAATTGATAGAGATGAAAGTGTTTGAACTAGGAATTGAGGGAGTTGTATCAAATTTAAGAGCCCGCTGCTAATTTGAGTCATATATCCATTAAACCAGCGTGCGCCAACAATTTCAAAGAATAAATAAATAAAAAGCGAGTTCATTCCTACGATGGTGAAAAATAAAAGATACTTTCTGTGATTGAGTATATCTATCCACCAGTAACAAATGGCTAGGCCAATCAAACACCATCCCAATGATGCCAAGGTAAAAGAACTAGTTGCAATTCTTTTAATAATAGGTGTTATCCCCAAATAATCAAACCCATACCCTACTACTAAACAAGACAAAGCAAACAGTACTATTGTTTTAATCTTATTCATATCGCCTTTATGGCCTGATTGTAAAAATAGTTTCCCTGCCAAGGCGCCTGCAATAGTATGCACGGCAGTAGGGATACAATTAATAGCCACCCAACCATCTGCATTTATTTTATGCATCAGAACCGTGTCCATAAAATTTCCAAAATTGAATTGGTCTACAAAGGGCTGATCAAAACCAACAACATGCGTAAACCTATATAAACACTCTGTCAAAAGCAATAAACCAATAGCAAATAAAATTTGAAATAAAGCACTCCATTCAAAAATTAGAAATGCAACTAAGGTTGTAAAAGATAATTGTGTTAATACGTCCCATAATTCAAATGACAAACCTTTTGGTCGAACTGCATAATCTAACACCCCCCAAAAAAATAACCACCCACTTCGTTTAAAAATTTTAAGAAAGGAATTATTCCATGTAACTCCATCTTGTTTTTGTTGATGTAAAGAATACGCCATGGCCACTCCTGCCATAAACATAAAGCCAGGTTGTATTAAATCCCAAAAGCGTAAACCATTCCAAGGATGATGAAAAAATTGTAAGAAAAATTTATTTACTGCCGTATTTTCTGTAGCCTTAAAAAAATGCTCATAAAGGCCTGTGCTTTCTAGTGCTAACAACACCATAATAAGGCCACGCATAAAATCAAGTGATTGCAATCTTTTCATATTACTATCTTTAAATTATTTTAAAAACCATATTTAAAAATAGCGAAATTAATTGCTATCTAGCGACAGATCCTCCATCGATGGCTAAATCAACCCCAGTAACAAAGGAAGATTCATCTGATGCTAAATACAAAGCCCCCATTGCAATTTCCAAAGGATCGGCCATACGGCCTTGAGGAGACATAGTCTTTATCATATCTGTCATGCCCGGCGCTTGCATCAATGCTTCAGTCATTGGTGTTAAAACACCCCCTGGACAAATTGTGTTAACACGAATTTTATCTTTAGCCAATGAAACAGCTAAATCCATTGAAAGTAACCGTAACCCTCCTTTAGAAGCAGAATAAGCGGCGCCATTCCCTCCCACCAATCCTGCAATGGAAGCAATATTAACAATAGATCCGCCACCCGCATTTCTTAAATGAGGAATACAAATTTTGCAACCTAAAAAGGGACCAGTTAAATTAATGGATATGACTTTACCCCAAAGATCAATACTTGTGTTCTCGCAATCGACATAACCCGGATATACACCAGCATTATTAATTAGCACATCTAATCTACCATATAATTTAATAGCAAGTTCAACTACATCCTTCCAATCGCCTTCGCTAGTTACATTATGTTTGATGGAATTAATTGTTAACCCCTCTTTTTTAGCAATAGTTACCCAGGCTTCTAATTTTTCAATTTGAATATCAGTAGCAATTACTTTGGCCCCTTCTTGGGAAAATAATTTTGCTTCAGTAGCTCCCATTCCACCTGCAGCACCTGTAATGATGACTACTTTATTTTGTAAACGTCCCATAAAAATATTTTTAATGTTCCTAAAATTACAGCTTGCGCAATCCTTAAAACATGACAGACATCACTCCCAATAAGATCTACATCATGTTTGATATAGGCATAAAAAAATCAACTACCTAAATGAATAAGTAGTTGATTTAAAAAATGTAAAGAGGTATTTACTAAAACCTTAAACCACCTGGTCTTGGTTTTGGTAATTCATTGCGAGGAAGTTTTTGATCTCTTTGTGAAGCATCAAAAACAAAGGTAGCAACAATCGTTGCAATTTGTTTCAAATCATCTTCACTTACGTGATCAAGCACATCCATATTACTATGGTGCGTGCGTGTATCATATTCGATAGGATCTTGAATAAATTGAAAGCCAGGTAATCCCACACCATCAAATGATTGGTGATCGGTTCCGCCTGTATTGCTAATAGTAATAGTACCCGTAGTAATATCTTTCAATGGAGCAAACCATTGCGCAAAGATGTCTTTAGCAGCAGCATTATTTTGTAAATAAATGCCACGCACTTTACCCGTACCATTATCTATATTAAAATAAGAAGAGAATTTTTCATGAGAAGGTAATAATTCCATAGTAGCTGGATCTGCAAAAGTTTTTTTAACATACCCTCTTGAACCCAATAAGCCTTCTTCTTCTCCACCCCATAAACCAATACGAATAGTTCTCTTATTGTTTATACCAACTGTTTTTAAAATGCGTAAAGCTTCAATCATTACAGCACTTCCAGAGGCATTATCAGTAGCACCCGTACCTGTATGCCATGAATCTAAATGCGCACCAATCATTACAATTTCATCTTTTAATACCGGATCTGTACCAGGAATTTCTGCAATTACATTATAGCCTTGTAAATCTTTGTCATAAAATTTAGTTTTTACATCTGCATCTAACTTAACAGTTTTACCAGCTTTAACTAATCTTAGAATGGTATTATAATCTTCGATACCTATAGCAATATCTAAGAAATTTTCAGGATCTGTTCCTTTGTATCCACCACCACCTTGAGAAAAAATAGTACCATCATGAAAACGTGGGCTACTTGTAAGCATTGCCACAGCGCCTTCACTAATAGCCATTGCTTTTAATATATTAAGCACATTGCCACTTCCGCGCATAGCTTGCATTCTTCTCATCATAGCAGTATCAGGTGCGCCACCTTGTGCACGAGGAGGTGCAGGAGCTGCATTAGCCATTTTCTCTAACTCTTCGTCTGTAAAACGAATCGCATCTGCTTTAAAACTTTGTTTGTAAGTTTCTAATTTATCAATAATGATAATTTTACCTTTTAAGTTACCGCGATATTGCTCTAAGCCAGCAGAGTCTTTAACGACTACTGCAATTACTTCAGCATTTTTTAAACCTTTTGTACCGCCAGTCCATGCTTTAGGATAATTAGATACTGCTTTATAGTAAGGGGCAGTCATTGCTAAGTAAGATTTTTCAAGCTCCCAGCCTTTTCCAAATTCACCCCATGGATCCAATGCAGCATTGGTTAAACCAATGGATGCTAATTTGTCTTTTGCATAATTTGCTGCACGAAAATAACCTGGAGAATTGGTTAATCTATTACCATTTGCATCTGTTAAATTAAACATGATGTCCATAATCTGAGAACGCTTTAAGCCTTCTTCCTTAATCTTATCTATTGTTGCTAGGTCTAATTTTTCTTGTGCAGAAATAGCAGTAGAAAAAGCAAACAAACATAATAGAAACAGTGATGTTGTTTTTTTCATTTTGATTTTATTTATATTAATTGTTTTATGGAAATTTAAATATTTTATAATTTCGTATTCTTACTTTTTTTATTCAGTATCATCATATCCAAATTTTTGGTTTAACGCAAAAACAGCTTCTGCAGAAAAATCATTTTTATGGATTAACGCAAGTTGTCCATCAATAAGGCCACGCTTAGTAGGTAATAAAGAAATATTCTTTTCAAAAATGGCTAACGCTTCTTTGTTAGAAGGAACGCCGATGGTCTTAATAGCTTCCGCCACATCTTCCATTTGATGAATTACCGATAATATTTGATTGGGTATCCAAGATGTAATAGGTGTGCCTCCTGTAGCAATAGCATATTTGGTATTAGCCATAATATACTTTTGTACAAACTGCCAATGACCATTTCTAAAATGATAAATTTCTTCTAAAATACCTAAAAGAAAACACAAGCTTGTTGCATCTTTATTGTCTAATAATTTACCCATTAAACCTTTCGGATGCACTTCTTTCATTGAATTTTGTAAATCGCTGAAAAAATGTTGCACGCATTTTGGACGATATAAACGCAGGTCTAATAAGTATTTGGTAAGCTCATTTTGAGGATAATAAAAGATAACGCCAGAAAAAATATCTTGCATGGGTATAATATCATCTTGAGCCCCCGTCTGTCCTCTAAAGGCTTTGGGCTCTTCCCAAACTCCTTCATAAGTAACACCATCACCAAATAAATCTGTATTTCCTTTCACCCCCATGATAAATATTCTAAAATCATTATAGCGTTGCCATCTAGAAGCTTTCCACATTTCTTTTCTACGTACATTCATTTGCTTCATCGTCTCCCAGTTTTTTTCCAAAAAGGGAGAAACGTTTTTCTCTCCGCTATGAAGCGCCTGCAATGTTTGCATAACAGTACCCACTAAGTTTGCAGAAAAACGATTGATATCAACATGCAACATAATAAAACCAACTTCATCGGGTTGCCCAGAAAATTTATTACACATGGTAATATTCTCCCAATTTAAATCTCCTTTCTCATCTAATTTTTGATAGTTACCTAAAGAATAAGCATAATGATAATCGAGCCATGCAAACACATCTAATTTATCTGCTACCTTACAAAAAGGTTGTGCAATATTTTTAGGCAATGTTGTTCTGGCTTTACCATATTTACCATCTTTTCTAAATTGCTGAAAAGAGGGCTCTAATAAATAAGCAGAAGCCAAAAAACTATAAGATCTAAATAAAGCTTGTAAAACAAAAATGTCTGTTTCTTTCTCAATTTCGTCAACATGATTTTTAATAGCTAAAACAGGTGCTACAATTTCATTGGGCGTATTTAATAAACCAAACTCATTTTCACTTAATACTACGGGCATTGTATCCAATACAGTTTGTAAATCATTGTAAGTAGCGGGTAGTTTTACCATGGGCGCTTTAGTGGGCAAGAAGCCATGTTTGGCACTTACATCAAAAAAGCCATCTGAATAGTTTGATAAAATAGACATTACAAAAAATAAATTTAATATTTAATAGGGCGTATTGAAGCTATGAAAAAAAGCAACTAAAAATGCAGATTTTGGAGTTTTTACATGAGTGAAAATTGTAATGCTAAGCCTCAATTCAAAAGATTGATTATCAGTATTTTAAACAAGATATGTTGTCAGGCAATGTCTTGTCAAATACAAGCGCTGGGTGGTTTGTATACTTCAAATTACACTAATCGAATGAGGCGATCCAATGGCTTTAGAGTACCTTGCAATTCTATTTATAGCCATCCAGGGCTATCATTTATAATTTTATAAAGTACAATTTTATGCAAATAGCAATTTTAGGTGCAGGTATGGTGGGAAGAGCAATGGCAATTGACCTTGCAAAAAAGTATTCAGTAACGTCATTCGACCTAAGCAAGGAATCACTTCAAATACTTTCTAATAAGAATAAAGCTGTTACCACAGTTCAAGCAGATTTAAGTGATTATGCAAATTATGCAACACTTTTAAGCAAGTTTGATTTTATCATTACAGCAGTTCCAGGATTTATGGGCTACAAAACTTTAGAAGCTGTCATCAATGCTAAAAAAAATGTCGTAGATATTTCGTTTTTCCCTGAAGACGCCTTACAGTTAACTGAATTGGCTAAAAAAAATAATGTTACTGCCATTGTAGATTGCGGTGTTGCACCAGGAATGAGTAATTTAATTTTAGGCTATCATAATGAAAAAATGAAAATTGATAGCTTTGAATGCATGGTAGGTGGATTACCTAAAAAAAGAATTCAGCCATTTGAATATAAAGCACCATTCTCTCCTATCGATGTATTAGAAGAGTATACACGTCCAGCACGTTATGTTGAAAATAGTTGCATCGTCACTAAGCCAGCATTAAGTGATGCAGAATTAATTGACTTTGACAAAGTAGGTACACTTGAATCATTTAATACAGATGGCCTAAGAAGTATTTTATTTACTATGGGGCATATTCCTAATATGAAAGAAAAAACTTTACGCTATCCAGGACATATTAATTTAATGCAAGGATTAATTAAAGCAGGATTTTTAAGTACTACTCCTATTCAATATAAAGGGCAGCCTATCTCTCCATTAGGATTTACATCGGCCTTATTATTTGATCAATGGAAATTAGGTGCAACAGAAGCAGAATTTACTTTGATGACTATTAAGATAGCAGGAGAAGGAAAAACTATAAGCTACGAATTGTATGACGAATATGATGCTGCAAGCGAAACTAGTAGTATGAGTAGAACCACTGGCTATACCTGTACAGCAGCCCTTAATATGTTAATAGAAAACTTATTTACAGAAAAAGGCGTTTTCCCGCCAGAGTTAGTTGGAAAGCATGAGAAATGTTTCAACTATATAATTAAATATTTACAAGAGCGTAATATTCATTACGTAAAATCTGAGTCTTAATTGATTTACTAACCAACTATAGCAAGTTTATTAGTAATCATATAGTCAAAGCTTTCTTGTAAAGCAACGAATACATCAGTTGCAGTTTTATCCATTTCAATAACCATCCAGTCTGGGTTTCCAGTGGAAGCATTAATAATAGCAGGGAAATTTTGTGTCCCTTTGCCAACGGCAGTCATAGGATCTGGATTATCTATTGCTAATTTATCATTGTACAAAGCAGGCCCATCTTTTATATGTAAGAATTTTGCACGATTACCAAGTTTTGCAATGATAGCTGCAGGATTTTGTCCTGCAACTTTAACCCAATAGGTATCCATTTCAAAAAAAATGTCTTTATCTAATTGCTCTAATAAATATTCATACACAAATCTGCCCCCCACTTTATTTCTATATTCCCACCAATGATTGTGTATTCCAAATTGCAATCCATTCGCCTTAGCAAATCGAGAAGCTTCATTATAAATGCCAATTAATTCTTTGGTGCCTTCTACACTACTATAACGTTTGTCTTCGGGCCAACCATGCCAAATCATTTTACTACAACCAAAAGCATTGGCAGTATCTAACATAACTTGTTTTTTATCTCCTATAGGAAGTTCAACATGACAAGAAGAAACAAGCAAGCCAGCATCATTTAAGTATTCACTTGCTTTTTCAATGCTAACTCCTTCAGGCCAAAAAGCAGTTTCAACATACTTAAAACCTATATCAGCAATTTTTTTAAGGGTGCCGGGAATGTCTTTTAAGAATTGATCTCTTACCGTATATAATTGTACTGAAAGTTTTGCAGGGTATTTAGGGATAGGTGAAAAAAAGGAACTAGCATAATTTGGCAAAGCTGCCCCCAATAAACCTAAGCTGCTCAGTTTTAAAAAATCACGTCTCGGGGTTATAGATTGATTATTTGATAAACCACTAAAATTATCTCGGGATGAATTATTCATAGTATGCTTAATTTTATAATTACTTACTGCTTTCTGAAGTTACTCAAAAAATGAGTCTTCTATTTGACTTTGCATAGAAATAAGAGATTATTTAGCAAAATTTAATTACTTTTAGCCTATAATTAATCAATTATGGGATTTCATATTAACAAGAAAGTAGCTGATAAAAAAGCTGCCACAGCAACAAAAACTACCTTTCAAGGTGGTAGTTCTCAATTTATAGCTAAAGCCAACACTAAGTCTACGGGTACAACTAAGAAGCCAATTAAAACAGGCGGTTCTAGAGGAAGTTGATTAGAAGTAGATTTTTAACTTTCTAAAAATTAGGCTTCCAAAATAGCAAGGCAATTAATTCACCAAAGTAGGTGCAATTATCTTTTGCCAGATAGCATAGCCTTTTGCATTCATGTGTAATTTATCTGCAATAAAAATATCTTTGAATACCATTCCATTAGCATCTAACATAGCTGAATGAACATCTATAAAATGCGTATTCTTTTGTGTCGCTAAAAAATCTTTAACAAGGGTATTAGTTGTTACCATTCGATCTTCCAAATTCCACCTAGCTACACTTGGTTTAATAGAAACAAACATAACAGGAATTTTATTTCCTAAATTGGTTCTAATAATATGATACAAAGTAGTGAATCTTTCTAAGACAATTTGTGGCGTAATGGTATCATTAGCTGCAAGATCATTCTCTCCACAATAAATATAAATTTGTTTTGGTTTGTATTTTACAATGGTTTCTTTGTTAAAACGAATTACATCCGGCAAACTTGAGCCACCAAACCCTCTATTTAGAATAGGATAACCAGGAAAATAATTAGTAATGTCTTTCCAAATGGTAAATGAAGAACTTCCCACAAATAAAATACTATTAGCTGCGGGCATTTGCACACTATCATTTTTTATGAAGGCATTAATCTCCTCTTGAAAAGGAATTGCTTTGACATTTCCATTTGATTGGGCATTGGTAAAAACGATTGAGAAAAGAAATACAAAAGACAAAAAATATTTTTTCATGAATTTTATTTGATAATTTAAAGAGTGCCTCCTTAAAGCCTTGCGTAATGTATGAATATTATGGTATAATTAAAATAAATTGATACTATCTACATTCATTAATGAAGAAATTTAAAACTATTTAAAATACCGCTATAATAGTATTTTAGCCTGAATGATGGTAGCTATAGTTTGAATAATACCCATTGTAATAAATAAAGCTTCAAAAGATATAAAATTTGCAATTAAACCGCCAATAGCAATGGCTACTCCTGAAACAAAATGGGTATGGCCGTTAGCGATGCTCCAATGAAATGTATTATTGTTGTTTTCTAAATTACTAGCAAATAAAGAATCCCAAATGGGTGCACTTAAAGCTTCTGCAATACCTAATCCAATTTGAAGTATGAAAAGTTGTTGTGTATTGTGTACGAAAATATAGCCAAATGTGAGTAAGGCGTTAAGCGCATAGCCAAAAATCATTACTTGTTTCTTGTAAATCGAGTTATTAATAAACTTACCCACTAAAACATAAAATAAACCAGTGGCCATTAAATAAGCAGCCCAGGCCCATGTTATATCTAATAAATCACCACCTATCTTTTCTGCATAAATGGCAAAAAGGGGGCCTAGCAGCCCTTCTCCAAAATACCAGAGGCTTGAAGCTATTAATAATATTTTTGTTGTTTTATTTAAACTCATTATTAAAAATTAAAGCTAATGCCTAAATCAACGAAGAAAATATTATTTAAATTATTTTCGGAAAAAGGTGTAGAATTTAAAGTTGAGGTTTTTGGAATACCATTAATCGTAGTTGTATTAATAGAAGTGGTGTAAATTTTATTAAATGGAATAGCGTAAGTAGGTGTTAAAGTGAAATTCCAATTTTTATAATCATAACTAAGAGGCATAGAAAGTTCGACATCTAAAAATTTAAATCCTTTGTTGTTAACAGAAGTAGTGCTTTGTAATGTGCCTGTATTGATAGGCTGCTTCAATTTAGGGCCCTTAATTGCATTTAATCGCCTACTAACAGTGCTTTCATAAAAATTTAAACTACTAAAACTACCATATATACCAGGAGTAATTGAGAATATATCTTTAGAATGATCAGAAATAATAATTTCTTTTTCCAACCCTGGTACAATTTGAAAATCTGCTTTATCAGCAAAAAAGACATCAGTAGAATTATGAAAATTAAGAAAATTCAAATCATAATTAAAGGTGAAACCAATATCGCTGCTAATATTTCCACTCAATAAATTTGATTGACTAGTATAAAAATACTTTGAGCCATAAATTTCACCACTAACCTTTTGCCCTATAGTGTAATTATAGCCTAAATCTAATTCAGAAAAATCGAATCTATTTTGTCCATCAGCTACTAAATAGTTTAGGCTAAAACTTGCATAAATACCATTGGCAAAATTAACAGTAGCACTCGTATAGAAATAAGGTGTTTTTAAAGAATCGGCCCTGCCATTGTAAACATAATTACTTAAATAATTAGTCTGTATTTTAAAACTGGTGGAATCGTTTTTTGATTTCGATTTTCTAATGGGTTGCGAGAAAGCCATAAGGCCAAATAAAAGCGTAGCGACTGTAAATGTTACCTTTTTTGCCATGTTTCTGTAAATTATATTTTGGACAAATACAATTTATGAAAGTTTAATCCAATATGTCACTAAATTATACTCTTAGTTAGGCCGACTTTCTCACAAACTTGGTGAGTATCACAATGGTTTGTTCATTTACCTTTCCTTCTATTTGTTCATGATTATCAGGCACTAAATGAATTTTTCTAACAATGGTGCCTTTAGGTGCCATAAAATTAGCTCCTTTAACATTTAATCCCTGTGTTAAAACAACGGTATCTCCATTTAAAAGTTCAGTACCATTGCTATCTACATGCAATGCTGCTTTATGAAATGCACTCAATGCCCAAGTAACAACTATTTCATCTAATTCAACTGAAGTTAAAATTTCATTTGCCCATTCATTCTCTTTTAAGCTATATAAAATACGGTAGCTTAAAGCTTGAACGCTATGCTCTGTATTCCATATGCTACCTGCTAAACATTGCCAATGATTACCCGATTCTTTGCTTTCTACTAAAGAATAACATGTATCGCAAATAGCAACTTCATTTTCAATTTTATCATTATTCTTTGGGCTAACGGCATAAGCGCTAGTCGCTTTTTCTGTACTACATAGTTCACATAGTCCATCGCATCTTTCTTGTAGTTTATTTGAAATAGTTGATTTCATTTTATATATTTTTATATCTTAATTATAATGTGCCCCTTTTTAAAAACATTTTATCTTTTCCTTGTAAATTTTCTTGCGTTATTTGCTCTTGGTGCATAGGTAGGAGTTGGACCAAACATATCAGGCACAATGCCTTTGATGACTGGCGCTCCTAATAGTTCTTCAATTTCAGCAAATTTACTTTGCTCTTTCTCTCCTACCAAAGTAAAAGCAGTGCCGGAAGTAGCAGCTCTAGCTGTTCTACCAATTCTATGAATATAATCTTCACCATCGTTAGGTACATCAAAATTAATAACCAAATCGATGTCGTCAATATCTATACCTCTGCTTAATATATCGGTAGCTACTAAAATATTTGTTTTTTGATTTCTAAAATCCTGTAAGAATTGTTCTCTGCTCTTTTGATCTAAATCGGAATGAATTTCAGCAACCGCTAATTTTGCATGTAATAATTTAGAAGCTAATTGTTTAACATTTGCTTTTTTAGAACAAAACACAATCACTTTAGTATACCTATTAGAACTAAGCATATCTATAATAACAGGCACTTTTTGTGCCTCATACACCATAAACGCTTTTTGAATAATTTGTTCTGGTGGTTTTGAAATTGCGATATTAATTTCAATAGGATGCTGTAAAATTTTCTTTGCAAGCACTCTCATCTTTGCAGGCATAGTTGCAGAAAACAATAAATTTTGTCTTTGCACTGGTAAATAAGTAATGATTTTAGCAATGTCATCATTAAAACCCATGTCTAACATTCTATCTGCTTCGTCTAAAACTAAATATTTAAGTCCTTTTAACTTTACATATCCCATATTTAAATGGGCAATCATTCTTCCTGGTGTACAAACCACAATATCAACACCACTAGTAAGCGCTTTCTTTTCTGTTACAAAAGAACTTCCATTCCCTCCTCCATATACGGCAATCGAACTCACATCGGTAAAATAGGAAAGCCCCTCAATACTCTCGGCAATTTGAATAGCCAATTCTCTTGTAGGCACAATTATTAAAGCATTGATATCGCCAGCTGTATGCTCCGAAGTAAGTAGTCTGTGTAATAAGGGTAATAAAAAGGCAGCTGTTTTTCCCGTGCCCGTTTGTGCTGCTGCAATAATGTCCTTGCCTTCTAAAATGGGAACCATTACTTGTTGTTGAACAGGCGTAGCTGTTTCATAGCCCATAGCATCAATCCCATCCAAAATACGTTGATCCAGCCCTAAATCGATAAACTTCAAAATACACTATTTTAATAATGTAGCAAAGGTACGACTAATCAAGCAGCCAAGGCATTAAATGCTTTATTTATTGAGCATATAGCGTATGCTATTAGGATGGAAGAACTCCCAAGAATGTAAATACTCTTGATAAGTTACAACAGGTGTTAAAGAAGCTCCTTTTAATTTTCCATCAATACAAATACCATCATAGTTCCATAGAGAATTTGAATAGGTATCTACAATTGAGTCATTTATTTTCTTAAAATGAAGTGTCAAATTATTAACGGTTCTATTGTAGGAATGAAAAGAAGCGCTATCGTTTTCCAAAATAATTAGTAAGGGTAAAGTAGGTAATGAATCTTGAATTATTTTATTAGCTTCTAAATAATTCCAATCATATGTTTTGGAAGTAGTACCATTCGTAAAACCTAGCACCCAAGATTTAAATTGCCAAGAAGCTGTATCTCTTTTTGTTAAATTACTTTTAGACTTTCCTTTGTCATAGGTATCCATTTTTTCAAAAGTAGCAGCAAATTTTTCATCAGGTTGTAAAATTTCTGTTTGTGGGAATTTTCTAAACCATGCTGCTAAACTAACTTGTTCCGATTTAATTTCTGTTAATTTATATCCTTTCAAAGGACCCGCAATACATTCTCCAGTGGCTTGTCTCCACCAACTTTTAGTGGTAGCATCTTCAAACATAGCATTGAAATGATCCATGCCCACGAGTCTAAAAGTTTCTACTTTCCCATTTACCATAGGGCTGTACACCCTGCCTGTTCTGCAAACGGTGCAGTAGGTTACCATAATAGGCTTGTTGTCTATACTATCTCTAACCTGATGATGGTAGCCAATTAATTGAATTGGAAAAGCTTTAGCAATTCCATTTTCACTCACTCCAATGACTAATTTATGCAACGGAATTTTATTGTCTGCAATTTTATTAAAATAAGTATGCGTGGGTTGATAAAACATTTTATCCGCCTCCATCATAAAAGTAAAAACATAAAATATGGCTATGTATAAAATGGAAAGAAAACTAACTCCTATTTTTTCTTTTGTTGAATTCCCTTTAAATATGGTAAGTAAGGGAAAAAGAATAATTAAATATAAGATAATGCGAATGATCATTTTATTACTACCCAAAAAATAGGCCAACCCGATAGAATTAAACTGTTGACTACCAGGCATGGGCATAATTAAATACACTCTAAGGCATTCAAAAATAATGAGTAAAATAAAACTTAGGTAGAGCATCCATTTTTTCATAAAAGCGATTTTTATTTATTACTTTATTGTTATCCCTAGTTATTAAATAGATTGTTTTTCTTTTTCAAAGTATGCTACTACTTCTTGCCAATCATTTACTCTAAAATGATGTTTTATATTCACATTATGTGAAGCATGAAATAATATTGGCTTACCTAAGCAATGATCTAAATTTTTACAATGATCATCAATCATATAGTCGGTTTTGATAACGCTCTTACTGCCACAAAAAATCATATTCTTCCAACTAATAAAGGGAAAATATTCAGCAAGCCATGCATGTTTTTCGGCAAGGGATATAGGAAATTCTGTAGCAGCAGAAACGATATAAATTTCATAAGACTGCATTAATATTTTAATGGCTTCCAAAGCGCCAGGCATTAAGGGAACTGTTCTAAAAAAACCAGGGGTGTGAATAAAGCGTCTGGCAGCGGTTTTATCAGGGAAAGCTTCATCTTCTGACACACCCAAAAGAGCAGATCTATCAACTGTAACTCCATACTCTTTCTCATACCAATTAATTAAATGGTTCTCAATGTCGGCCAGCACATTGTCCATATCAACAGCAATACTTTTAATCATATAAATTCAAGTTAAACGTTTGTATCTTAGTAGTAATAAATAGTAGTAACAAACTTAATTCATTAATTTTATTGATATGAAAAAATATTCCTTCTTTTTAACAATTTCAGTCTGTTTTATCTATTTCTTAACGCCTTCTATGGTTATGGGGCAAGCTGCTGCAGCAGAAGCAGGTATTCAAGAAATAATAAACCAATCTAATGTAGCTGGTCTTTCTGTTGCAGTTGTAAAAAATAATAAAATAATTTATACGCATTCATTTGGAGTAAAAAATATAGAAGAAAAAACACCGTTAACAGATGATTGCATTTTTAGAATCGCCTCTATTTCAAAATCTTTTTCTGCAACTTCAATTATGCAATTAGTGGAAGCTAAAAAATTATCTTTAGAAGATGATGCCAGTAATTTAGTAGGATTCACTTTAAGAAATCCAAAATTTCCAGCTAAAGTAATTACACTTAAAATGTTGCTATCGCACCGTTCATCTATAAACGATAGTCAAGGATATTTTTCATTAGAAACCATTAATCCTGCGACCAACCCCGATTGGGCAAAGTGTTATAATAATTACGAGCCTGGTACTGGCTATATGTATTGCAATTTAAATTACAATATGACGGGTGCTATTATTGAAAAGTACGCTGGAGAAAGATTTGATCAATATGTTAAACATCATATTTTAGATCCTCTAGGTATTTATGGAGGCTATTGTGTAGACTCTTTAGATAAATCTCGTTTTGCAACCATATATGAATACAATAAAGATTCAGCAAAATTCATATACTCTCCAAACGCCTATGCACCAAGGAGTGAAGAGATTGCACATTATGAAATGGGAAAAACTACCCCTATTTTTTCTCCCACTGGTGGAATGAAAATTTCTGCAACCGATTTAGCTAAGTATATGACCATGCATAGTAATTTAGGAAAATATAATGGAATAAGAATTATCTCTAAAAAAAGTGCAAGGCAAATGCAAACACCTCTTTCATTAGATGAAAATTATGGATTGGCCATTTTAAAAACAGATAAATTAATAGAAGGAAAAATATTAACAGGGCATACCGGTTCGGCTTATGGTTTATATAGTGCTATGTTTTTTGAACCTAATGAAAAGTTTGGAATTGTAGTTATAAGCAATGGCTGTAACCCTACTTACGAAAATGGCTTTAATGCTGTAATAAGAAATACTGTAAACTGTTTATATAAAAATTTAATTGCTCAATAATAACTCCCGCCTATTATAATTTATAACTGATATAATTCAATAGGTAGTCCGTCGGGATCGGCAAAAAAAGTGAATTGTTTATTCGTAAACTCATCAATTCTAATAGGCTCCATTATTACCCCTTTAGTAGATAATGCATTTACAGCTTCTTGAATGTTTTCAACCGAGAATGCCAAATGTCTCAACCCACAAGATTCAGGCCTAGAAGGCCTAGCAGGTGAATTCGGAAAGGAAAAAAGTTCAATAATATAATGCCCATTTAATGCTAAATCTAACTTGTAAGATTGTCGCTCTTCTCTATATACTTCTCTCAAAATTGTAAAACCTAAGACATTAGTATAAAAAAATTTAGACTTTTCATAATTAGAACAAATAATAGCAATATGGTGAACGGCTTTTAAGAAATTATTTTTCATAGGTGTAAATTACGTGTAAATTAAGTGCATGGTCTTTCTCAATTTTAGGATGACTAAAAGTGCCCGTCTTAGACATACCAATGCGTTTCATTACATTTTCAGATTTAAGATTTAGAGTAGATGTGAAAGAATAAATTTTATCAAATCCTAGTGTATTAATACCATATTGCAAACAAGCTGTAGCAGCTTCGGTAGCATATCCATTCCCCCAATTCTGCTTTTTAAACCTCCAGCCAATCTCTACACAGGGCGTAAAAGCAGCTTCAAATGTAGCTATCATGAATCCAGTATACCCTAAGAATTCCTTAGTAGCTTTATTTTCAACTACATATAACCCAAAGCCATTATCTATAAAATGTTTTTGAACCCTATCGTAAAATTGAATGGTTTGCTCCTTGGTTAAAACAGAAGGGAAAAACTTCATAACCTCCGTATCTAAATTCATTTCAATACAGGCTACTATATCTTGTGGCTCCCATTGCCTAAGCGCTAATCTACTTGTTTCCATTCGTGTATTCATCTCCTAAATATAAATTTTTTCATTTAATTTGCAATGAACATTATATACTCCTTTATACTAATTTTTTACTATGAAAAACGATATACTTAATAACTTACATAATCCCAAAGAACTTGAAAAATTATATAGACAAAATAAATCCGGTTTTAAAAAAGAGTTTAATATAATCTATCCAGGGCATCGTGAAAATATAGGGCTAACCTATTGGAACGAAAGGTTAAATTTCGAAACTGATACATTATCATTTGGACCAAAAAATGAAGTATGGGTGGTAGTGGCTATTGCTTTGTTTGCTGGCTTATTAGCAAATATTCCCAATTTGACTGGTATTGATAAAGCAAAATTTCTAACCAGAAATATTTCTTTTATTGTTTTTCCGTTACTAAGTATATATTTTATTTGGAAACAAAACTTGTCATTCAAAAAATGGCTATTTCCCCTAATTACAACCATAGTGGCTGTTGTATATATAAACCTATTGCCCAATAATGAAGCAAGCAATTCCATAACTTTATCTTTTATTCATTTGCCTTTATTTTTATGGGCCATTTTAGGATATACTTTTTTAGGAAATAATTTACATAGCAATCAGCATCGAATAAGCTACTTACGTTATAACGGCGATTTAGTAGTAATGTCAGCCATTATATTTTTGTCTACCATCTTATTTACAGGTATTACTATTGCACTTTTCGATTTAATAGATATAAAAATTGAAACATTTTTTACACAGTATATTTTAATATGGGGGCTAGCTGCCATACCTATGACCGGCACTTATTTAATTCAAAATAACGCTCAATTAATTAATAAAGTTTCTCCCATCATTGCAAAAATATTTACACCGCTAGTTTTTATAAATTTGTTTATTTATTTAATAGCCATTATCTACACTAAAAAATATCCCTATCAGGATAGAAATTTATTGTTAATTTTTAATGCCTTGTTAGTGGGAGTTATGGCCTTGATTTTATTTTCTGTGGCTGAAGCTGGTAAAAGATCTGACAATAAAATGAACTTGTTGGTATTATTTGGGTTATCTGTATTAACGATCATTGTAAACGGTATAGCCCTTTCAGCCATTGGTTTTAGAATTATGGAATGGGGCCTGACACCTAATAGATTAGCGGTGTTAGGCGGAAACCTCTTAATTTGTATAAACTTACTTATGGTGTCTTATAAACTTTTTTTAACCGCTTTTAGAAAAGCCGAAGTAGAAGAAGTAGAAAAAAGTATTGCACTATTTTTACCAATTTATGGAATATGGACTGCGCTCGTTACTTTCTTATTCCCAATATTATTTCAGTTCAAGTAATATGAATAAAAAAATTACTGCTTTACTATCAAAAGCAAAACATTGGCAGGCCGAATTGGAGCAATTAAGAGCCATACTTCTTGAGTTTCCATTTACTGAAGAAATAAAATGGGGTGTCCCATGCTATGTATTTGAGCATAAAAACATATTAATCATTCAAGGATTTAAAGAATATTGTGGGCTATTGTTTTTCAAAGGCGCCCTGCTTAAAGATGCAAAGGGCATTTTAATTAAACCCGGAGAGAATACACAAGGAGGCAGGCTTATACGTTTTAAGAGTGTCCCAGAGATACTAAAGATGAAGACACCCCTAAAAGCTTATATCAAAGAAGCTATTGAAATAGAAAAGAAAGGTTTGAAACTAGCGCCAATCAATACGGAGCTTATTATTCCTGAAGAATTAGTACGACAGTTTAAAAAGGACCCCATTTTTAAAAAAGCTTTTCATGCATTAACGCCAGGCAGGCAAAGAGCTTATAATATGTTTTTTACTGCAGCAAAACAAACGACCACGCGTGAAACAAGAATAGAAAAATACAGGCAACAGATTATCAATGGGAAAGGAATTAATGATTGTACCTGTGGCTTATCTAATAAAATGCCCTACTGCGATGGCTCCCATAAACAGCTTAAATAAGTTCTTTTTATTTACTTAATTAATTGTTTATATTGCTAATGCTTTAAATAAATTGCAGTTATCAAAAGTTGACATAACGATAAAACAAAATATATAAAAATATTAAAATTAATAGAATGAAAAACGACAATGCAAATTCAAGAAGAAAATTTCTACAACAAATTGGAGCTACTAGTTTATTAGCAGCCGCTTCGCCATTTTCTTCTTTGGCAGCAAGTGCCAATGCCGAAGAACGTATTTTAACTTATAACAGAAAAATTTCTTCTAACGATAAAATACGCATTGGCGTAATAGGATATGGAGTACAAGGGCATTTTGATTTAAGAACAGCTCTAAAAGTGCCGGGTGTAGAATTAGCGGGCATTTGTGATTTATACAATGGAAGATTAGAAAATGCAAAAGAGCAGTTTGGAAAAGAATTGTATACAACCAATAATTATAAAGATTTACTAGACAAAAAAGATATTGACGCAGTTTTAATTTGTACAACTGATGTTTGGCATGCACGTATTACTTTAGACGCATTAGCAAAGGGAAAGCATGTGTATTGTGAAAAACCAATGGTATATAAAATTAGTGAAGGTTATCCTGTAATGGAAGCAGCAAAAAAATCGGGCAAGGTATTACAAGTTGGAAGCCAAAGAGTAAGTAGTATTGGCTATGCAAAAGCAAAAGAATTATTAGCTGCAGGAGAAATTGGACAATTGAATATGGTAAATGCCGTGTATGACAGACAAAGCTCTATTGGTGCCTGGGAGTATACGATACCAAAGGATGCCAATGCAATGACTACCCATTGGGACACATTTATTGAGGCTACAGAAAAAATGGCATTTGATGCTAAGAAATTTTTCTGGTGGAGAGCATTTAAGGAAGTGGGTACAGGCGTAGCAGGAGATTTATTTATTCATTTATTAAGTGGGTCACATTTTATAACTAATTCAAAAGGTCCTGAAAATATTTATAGTACAGGTCAATTTAGTTATTGGAATGATGGTAGAAATTTACCTGATGTAATGTCGGGTGTGTTACAATATCCTAAAAGTAAAGAGCATGCTGCCTTTTTAATGACATTGCAAGTAAACTTTATTAGTGGTACAGGCGGTCAAGAAGTAATACGCTTAGTGGGTTCGGAAGGATTAATAGAAGTAAGCGGTAATAATATTACGGTAAAGCATAGCTTAATGCCAGAGGCCCCAGGCTTTGGTGGGTATGATTCATTATTTACTTTCTCAAAAAGTATGCAAGAAGAAATGCAAAAAGATTATGATGCAAAATGGACTGCAGATCAAAGAAAAAGAAAAACGAAAGAAGATATTGTATTCAAAGCTCCAGTAGGATACGACGATCATTTAGATCATTTTACGAACTTCTTTGATTCAGTAAGAACAGGAAAGCCAGTGATAGAAGATGCTGAGTTTGGTTTTAGAGCAGCAGCTCCTGCCCTATCTTGCAACGAAAGTTATTTTAGTAAAAAGATTATTCATTGGGATCCCATCAATATGAAATTGAAGTAATATTTAATGACTTCCCATACTATTGAAATTAGAAAAGCAAACTTGAACAATCTATCCCAATTACAAAAAATTGGGATACAAACTTTTACAGAGACTTTTGCTGAACATAATACTGCAGATGATTTGTCTAAATACATAAAGGATAGTTTTTCAAACGATAAAATAAAATTAGAATTATCAAATGAGCAGTCTATATTTTATTTGGCTATAGATAATGAAATGGTAATTGGATATTTGAAAATAAATACTGGAGATGCACAAACAGAAATTCAAGACAGTCAAACACTTGAAATTGAACGCATTTATGTGTTGAAAGAATTTCACGGAAAAAAAGTAGGTCAACTACTTTACGAAAAAGCCATACAAATAGCAACGGGATTAAAAGTGAATTATATTTGGCTGGGTGTTTGGGAACAAAATCTTAGGGCATTGCAATTTTACAAGAAAAATGGCTTTTTAGCATTTGATAAACATATGTTCAAATTGGGCAATGACAAGCAGATAGACATCATGATGAAACTCACACTCAATAATGGTTAAGGTTAAAAAAGAGAGTACTTTTTTAGATATAAAATTTGACGATTTACGTCAACATTGGTAAATTTACAGCCAATAACAAACATTAGTTAGATGGAGAAGATATTAGTGATAGGCGCAGGTGGGCAACTAGGAACAGAACTTACAAAAGCATTAGTAAATACATACGGTAGTAATGCTGTCATTGCAACAGATTTTCAAGAAAGTGCTAGATCCAAATTTGATTATTGCAGTTTTAAGGTCTTAAATATTATGGATAAGGAAGCTGCTGCAAGTTTGATAAAAGAAGAACAGATAACACAAGTATATCACTTAGCAGCAATCCTTTCGGCAACTGGCGAAAAAAATCCAATACAATCATGGGATATGAATATGGGTGGCTTGTTAACTGTGTTAGAATTAGCTAGAGAATACAATATCAGTAAAATATTTTGGCCAAGTTCTATTGCTGTGTTTGGGCCAGATTCGCCTAAGATAAATACAGCCCAAGATGCTTTTAAAAATCCAACTACAGTTTATGGCATTTCAAAATTAGCTGGAGAACATTGGTGCGAGTATTATTTTAATAAGTATGGAGTAGATGTAAGAAGTTTGAGATATCCAGGACTCATAGGATATAAATCAATGGCAGGCGGAGGCACTACCGATTATGCAGTGGACATATTTCATAAAGCAGTAAAAGAGGAAGCCTACACCTGTTTTCTACAATCAGATACTTATTTGCCTATGATGTACATGGAGGACGCGGTAAATGCCACTTTGCAATTAATGGCGGCGCCTGCATCAAGTATAAAAATTAGAAGTAGTTATAATTTATCGGGGATGAGTTTTTCACCTCAAGAAATTTTCGAGTGCATAAAATTACAGTATCCAAATTTTACAATTAATTACAAACCCGATTTTAGACAACAAATTGCAGATACTTGGCCTAAGAGTATTGACGATGCTTGTGCTCAAAAGGATTGGGGATGGAAAGCACAATTTGATATTTCTAAAATGACTTCTGAAATATTAACTAAATTGCCCTTATATTTTAATTATACTACAAAGTAAAAATACATTATGTACGAACAATATAAATCTTTCATCACAAAAGAAATAGAATCAATAAAGGAAGCTGGTTTATTTAAAAAAGAACGCGTAATCACTTCAGCACAATCTGCAGAAATTACCATACAAGGCGGACAAAAAGTATTTAATTTTTGTGCCAATAACTACTTAGGTCTTTCTTCACATCCTCAAGTAATTCAAGCAGCTAAAGATGCTATCGATACACACGGATTTGGAATGTCATCAGTTCGTTTTATTTGTGGTACCCAGGATATTCATAAAACATTAGAACAAAAAATTTCAACTTTTTTAGGAACAGAAGATACTATCCTATACGCTGCTGCCTTTGATGCCAATGGTGGTGTATTTGAACCATTATTAGGCGAAAAGGATGCTATTATTTCAGATGCTTTGAATCATGCCTCTATTATTGATGGCATTCGATTGTGTAAATCGATGCGCTATAGGTATGACCACAATTCTATGGAAGACTTAGAAGCTAAGTTAAAACTAGCTATGGCAGATGGTGCTCAACAAAAAATGATTGTAACAGACAGTGTATTCTCAATGGATGGCACTATTGCTCAATTAGATAAAATTGTCGCGTTGGCCGAAAAATATGAGGCTTTAATAATGATTGACGAGTGTCACTCATCTGGATTTATGGGTAAAACAGGAAGAGGTGTGCATGAATTAAAAGGCGTCATGGGTAAAATTGATATCATCACTGGAACCTTAGGCAAAGCCTTGGGTGGCGCTTCTGGTGGATTTACTTCGGGTCGTAAAGAAATTATAGATTTATTAAGACAAAGATCTAGACCTTATTTATTTTCAAATACTTTAGCACCTTCCATTACTGGAGCATCCATTGCAGTGTTTGATTTATTGTCAAAAACTACTACGTTACGTGATAAGCTTGAAGAAAATACAAAATATTTTAGAGAGAAAATTTTAGCTGCAGGGTTTGATATAAAACCAGGAGAACATCCAATCATCCCCATCATGTTATATGACGCAGTGGTGTCTCAAAAAATGGCTGAAAAACTATTAGAGAAAGGAATTTATGTAATTGGTTTTTATTACCCAGTAGTGGCCAAAGGTCAAGCAAGAATACGTGTACAAATATCTGCAGGACATAGTAAGGAACAATTAGATCATGCAATTACCTCCTTTATTGAAGTGGGAAAAGAATTAGGGGTAATTAAATAAAAGATATTTAATGAAAAAACATTTGATAGCTGTCGCTATTCTATTATTGTATTTCATTATTCTCATTAAAATATTGGTATTTAAAGATATGCCCCTTGTAAGGATAGGTACACTCATGTTGAATTTCGGAGGCACACATGAAGGCCCAGCTAATCTTACCCCTTTTAAAACCATAATACCTTATTTCCTTGGCAAGAATGGATTAATTATAGCAAGCATAAATATTGTAGGAAATATTATTTTATTTGTACCCATTGGATTTTTATTCCCTTTAACTATTGTACACTCCTCCTGGAAAAAAATAATAGCCACTTCCATTGCTACTGGTTTTATAATAGAAGGAATGCAAGCATTTTTACATCTAGGTATATTTGATATTGATGACGTAATACTCAATGGACTTGGTGTAATGATAGGCTATTGGTGCTTTACACTGTTTTCTAGATTTTCACCTTTGATTAAAAAAATATTAATTATTACTTCTACAACCATCATCCTATTGATTGCCTCTATTTATATAATCGCCTATTATAAGAATATAACGCTGCCAATAAGTTTCGAAGCTGGTGCACATCATACTACTTTAGATAATTTTAAAAGCCTTCAAAATGGTTCAGCTAAATGTTGCGACCTATGTAATGGAACAGGCGGAACTGGGGTAATAGTTGCAATGGATAGTCTATCCATTACTATTAAAGGTAAAAAGGGGAATGGTGAAAATCAGCAAATTAAGCTAACAGAAAAAACTGTAATAAGAAATTCAGCAGGTATTATTACAAAATCTATATTAAAAATCGGAGATCATGTAACCGTAATTATAAATGAGAGCGAGACTGCATCACTAGTATTAGTTTGTGGCATACTTTATAAATAGGTGGTAGATTTTGAAAAATTGCAAAGAATTAGTATTTTGGTAGTATAATAAAATAACATGAACAGAGTACAGGTAATTTTAACGCTAGATATGGAGAACCTTCCTGGTAATTTTCCTGAATTATTGAAGCAGGAGCAAGAAGTTGTAGCTGTTTGGAAGGAACAAGGAATTCTTGAGCATTTATTTTTGAGACAAGCTAGAAATGGCGCCGTCTTAATTTTTAAAGATGTAGAAGAGGAGCAGGTTAAAGTATTAATGGAAACACTGCCTTTTTATAAAATAAAAAAAAGCGTTGAATATTATAATTTGATGCAGCAGTTTTAGTTAACAGAAACTTCCACAGTTTTACCTAGTCCAAATTCAAGCAGCCTATATAAAGTAGAAAGTTGAATATCTGTTTTACCATTTTCAATTCTAGAGATAAAACTTTTTTTGGCTCCAATCTTATCTGCCAATTGTTCTTGCGTCATTTTAGCATTTTTTCTTTCTTCTTTTATTAACTCTCCTATAAGAAAGGCTTTTGCTTTAATTTCAAATACAGTTCTCCTCTCTGAACCTCTTTCACCATAACGTCCAGTCAAATGCTCATTAAAATTTGTAATATTTTTTTCTTTCTTTGCCATTACTTATTTATTTAGTTGTACTAAAATATTCCTTCATTAATTTACTCGCCATCTCAATTTCTTTAAGGGAAGTTTTTTGTGTTTTCTTTTGGTAACCATTTAATAAAATAACAATTTTCCCTTTATCAAAAAAACAGCTCTCTAACTTGATTCATAGAATCCTTCGTTTACAAAGTTAACTTAAAATGGAACTTTAATAAAATATTTCAACTACTTTATTAAAAATGAATATCTGAAGGAAAATGAATAGAAAACAGCGTATTTATATGCTGACAAGAAAATCCTAACTCACTAATAACCAATAAAAAAGCCTTGTCCCGATTTCTCGCGACAAGGCTTTTCTTTTGTGCTCCCCTTACGCACCAATGTTGCAACTTCTGGAGGAACTTTATATCTTGAGTTCTAGCCTTTATTCGGGTGAAAAAGTAGTCATTTTGACATAAAACCACTTTTCTATTGGAACTTGGTATCTATTGAGAATAAGTTAATTTCAATAAGGTTTTGGTAGAAGTTCTTTTGTCTCATCATCAATTAATGGACTCATTTGTATACCAATCAAAATTTGTTCATAATGTATCTCGGAAATTTCCCCTGTGAATTTTACTTTATCTGATTCATACAAATTTTTAAACTCATCGATTGTATACGTAAAATATTCATTGCAATTCACATATGTATTTTTAGTAAATGGATTCTCTTCGTCCGCAGGACTAACCCAAACAATAGTTTCATTTGGTAGATTATTCTTTTCAAGAAGTCTTATCATTGTAGGATACTGTGAAGTACAACAACTCATTATTAAAATATCTTCGTCTGTTTTTTTTAAACAAATAAAATGGTGTGGTTCTTCAGAAGATATTTTTTCGGATGTAAAATAATAAACCTTTCGTTCTTGAATTGCTCTTATAAATAGTTCTGAAGGTATCTTCATTACAATGTATTCTGTAAAAGTTGATATTCCTCGAAGATTTGCTTTACAATATCTAATGAATCTGATGAATCAGTAAATAATCCACTTTTTTCATTGATGTTTATAAAAAAGTCAAGTTGATTAATCTGGTACCTTGATGATAATTTCTTTGCTAATGCAGACTCGTGTCTTTTCCACTCAGGGAAAAGATGAGAAAAATTTGATAGGTCAAAATGATCATCTTTACCAAAATGATCAAATATTTGGTTAATAATTTCAATATCAGTAATTGAAAAAACTTTTGTATTTGCTTTAATTACTGATGTATAATTGTATTTATCTATTTCAGTTATATACTCTTTTGCATAATCTGAAGCAACATCATCTAAAAAATTACTACTTTCAAGAATATCTCTCGTTGCAGAAGGTACTGGGCCATTTGGTAATGCATAATAATCATCACCGGTAATTGTTCTACCAAACTTTCTTATATGTAACCTATCAGAAAGCCAAATTAATTTAATAGCTTTCATTTTATTGATTACACCACCATTTTTAAAGGCTAAAATGTTAAGGGCTTGGACAGATTTTTTGTAGTTAAATCCTCTCATTTGAATATTTCTAATTGCAATATAATTATTATAGAATTGAAATTAGAAATCAAAAGTACAACAATAAATTGAACAATAACCGAATTTAACATTTACCGATCATTATTATTTTATAAAATATTAGATTAAAACACTAATAATCAGCATCTTAAATCAAAGATAAAAATACAATCATGCTTTGATTTAACTAAATGGGTTTTATGTGTATGATGAAATCAAATATATTTTAAGCTAAAACTTCAACTAATTCCGCAGATTCATCTATTTGAAATCTAACTCTAATAATAGCTCCAAAGTTTTTTCCATTAATACATTTCTTTAATTCTTTCCACTTGTTTGCAAGAAACCAAGAAGCTCCACTTGTACCCCACTCTCCTAATCCAGCAACACAAATCTGAACCCTATTTGGAAAATATTTATTTCTTATTTTTATAATTATTGCATAGTCAAATTCACTATCAATAAAAAATGTTTTATTCTTTTCTCTTTTTGAAGTGATTTTATTCGATTCAAACGCATAAAACTTATTTTCCTCACTACTTAGAATACTTATTGTTTTAGAATTGTTATATCCGCCAAGAGAACAATATGAAATATCTAATTTCTCATTTAATTCATCGTCAGATAATAGCTTTGGACTTGACTTCAAATTATTAAAAAAGGAAATAGATAGATATTTCGATGCTCTAGTTTCAGAATATGAAACCGGATTTGTCATATTAAAAATTGCAGAAGAATTGGGCTTTAAATATGGAAATGGATCCTTGCTTGAATAAACAGGGTTTAATATCATTTTCCCATAAACTATGTAATAGTCATTAATTTCACCTCCAAATATTTTTTTAAACCCAAGTCCTTTGAAATATTTTTGGAAATATATAATTAGTCTATCTATAATAACAACTAAAAAACCACCGAAGATATTCATCAATAAATCATGTATATGTTTGTTCATGTATGAATATTTTACGATTTGTACCAACAAATTTCATTGCAAATACTAAATTACAACAAGTTTAATCAAAAAATTAAGTATTAATACCAAATTAATCATAATAGATATTTATAATTTGAGGTGTAAGAACAACCTCTTAATATAAAATAAGTTATTTATATACTAG
>CAINWZ010000010.1 GCA_903854725.1 uncultured Bacteroidota bacterium | reverse complement strand
TGGTGTAGGTCGCTTTGTTCAAATTGTAAAAGGATCAAGCTCAAATGATAGTAAGTACAAAAGAGCCATTGTAGAATACTTAACTAAGATTAGTTTCAATAGCGCAGATCATGTTTCAAATGTTACCGTAAAGTTTAAGTTCGAAAATCAATAATTAATTCCACTGCTTTGAATGCTTATCAAAATACTATTGACTATTTATATAGTCGTCTTCCCATGTTTAGTCGCATTGGAGCAGCTGCCATTAAAAATGATTTACACAATACGCAATTAATTTGCGAATTTTTAGGCAACCCTGAAAAAAAAATAAAAACGATTCATGTTGCTGGCACCAATGGAAAAGGTTCTACTAGTCATATGCTTGCAGCTATCTTTCAAAAAGCTGGCTATAAAACTGGATTATATACTTCCCCACATTTATATGATTTTAGAGAGCGCATAAAAATAAATGGCGAAATGTGCACTAAAGATTTCGTTACTTCCTTCACCGATAAAGTGAAACCCCTCATTGAAAAAATTGAACCCTCTTTTTTTGAAATTACGGTGGGAATGGCCTTTGATTATTTTGCTTCTGAAAATTGCGATATTGCCATTATTGAAACAGGATTAGGCGGAAGATTAGATAGTACCAATGTTATACATCCTATCTTAAGTATAATTACCAATATTGGTTGGGATCATATGGCCTTACTAGGAAACACCCTGGAAGAAATTGCAACAGAAAAAGCGGGCATAATTAAAAAAGATACCCCCATTGTTATAAGTGAAAGCATACCTGCTACCAAACAGGTATTTTTAAACAAATCGGCTTTGGAAAATGCACCCATCTATTTTAGCGAAGATTTTATCACGCTAACTGCATTCGACAATAATTGGGATACGGCAAGCTTTGCATTTAATCAACCATTGGTTCACTTAGTCAATGCCCCTTTATTCAATCCCAACTTTAGTATTACTTGCGACCTGCCTGGTAAATATCAAGCAAAAAATTTAAAAGGAGTTTTAGTAGCGGCACAACTATTGGCTAATATGGGTTGGAAGCTTACTGATAAGAACATTCAAGAAGCCCTCTTATCCATTAAAGCTTCTACTGGTTTCATGGGGCGTTGGGAATGTATTCAAACTGCTCCCCGTATCGTTTTGGATGTTGCGCATAATGAACATGGCATAAAGGCATTATTAGATCAAATTGCTACTACCAAATATAATCAATTGCATATTGTAACAGGAATGGTTAAAGATAAAGATGTAGATGCAGTGCTGGTCTTACTACCTAAAAAAGCAATTTACTATTATACGCAGTCCCATTTGCCAAGAGCACTTTCTGCTACTACACTTGCAGAAAAAGGAAATGCACTAGGATTAAAAGGTGAAATATATGCAGATGTAAACCAAGCCATTCAAGCTGCCTGCGATGCATCAGCAAAGAATGATTTAATTCTGGTCATTGGAAGTGTATATTTAGTAGCTGAAGTAGACAGAAGTTTGTTTAAAAACTAAGGTCAATAACTGTACTAATATAATAATAGTAGTACAACTTCAACATTACTTATCCAACATTACTTAGTAACGCACTACCAACCTTTTTGCTTGCATAAATTAGTAATATGCCCTAAATGATGTTTACCATGCCAAGAATAAATAGCAAGCATTTCCCACAAAGAAACCTCTGCATTGCGAACCGGATGAAATAATTTTCTTTGAAATTGCTCATCTGTCATTGACTCCAATAACATTACCCAACGAGCATGTAGAGCATGCAAAATAGTAGTTGAATAATTAATGGGTGTAAGTAAAGAATCTGCTGTATTGGCGAATGCTTTTTCATCGTAAGCTTTTATAGCCGGCACTTCTTCTGTTAAAGCCATTTTAAAACGAATAAATGCATTCATATGACTATCGGCCATATGGTGCATGACTTGCTGTATAGTCCAACCCTCTTCTCTATAAGGTGTTTCTAATTGTGCTTTATCTAAATGTTGAACAGCAAGCTCTAAATTAGCGGGCGCTATTTTAATTTCATTAATCCATAATTTTTTATTGGCTTCTGTAAAGGGCAAATATTCCACTTTGCCAATAGGATAACGTACATCTTCCATTTTGTTATTTTTTATTATTTGTAATTTATAAATATATTTTCAACTTCTACTTTTGTCAAAGACATTTTTATGTTGTCCTTATGCATATTTTATTACTCTTCTCTTAGTGCCTTACCTGTTAAATGAATAAAGACGTCTTCTAAATTAGCTTTTTTAACCTCTTTCACTTTTTCAAACCCTGTTTCCACTAATTCATCTATCAAATGATTGGGGGTATTGATGGCAATAATTTTACCACTATCAATGATGGCCACTCTATCACATAAAACCTCTGCTTCATCCATATAGTGGGTTGTAATAATAACTGTAGTGCCATTCGCTCTTATTTCTTTAATTAAATCCCATAAATTTCTTCTTGCTTGTGGATCCAAACCAGTAGTAGGCTCATCTAAGAAAATAATTTTAGGCTTGTTAATTAAAGTAGTAGCAATAGAAAAGCGTTGCTTTTGTCCACCACTTAATTCTTTAAATTTCGATTTTGCCTTATCTACTAAATTCACTTTTTGTAAAAGAGCCGTAGCATCCATCTCGTTTTGATATAAGCCTACAAATAAATGAATTAGCTCTGTTAAGTTTAAATTGGGATAAAAGCCTGCAGTTTGTAATTGCACGCCTATCATTTTTTTAATGGACTCTGGCGACTTATCTAAGTCAAATCCATTCACCATAACCGTTCCACTTGTTTTTTCTCTTAAGGTTTCAATAATTTCAAGGGTGGTAGATTTCCCTGCACCATTTGGCCCTAGTAATCCAAAAATTTCCCCTTCCATTACTTCGAAACTAATTCCCTTTACTGCTTTAAAATCTCCATAGGACTTTTCGAGGTCTTTCACCGTTATGATGGGCAATATTGACATAATTCCTTTGTTTAAGGTTCACAAATTTACCTTCTTTTAGGCGCTATGCAAAATGAAAACTTGTCTAAGAACCTTATCTTTGTCAAAAATAATTAAATGAAATTAGGCATTTTAGGAGGTGGTCAATTAGGACGCATGCTACTGCAAGCTGCAGCAAACTATGATGCAACTACTTATGTGCTAGAAAATGATGCACAATGTCCTGCCGCCCATTTATGCCACCATTTTACTTTAGGCAATATTCAAGATTTTGACGCTGTTTATAATTTTGGAAAAGGACTAGACGCTATTACCATTGAAATTGAAGCGGTAAATGTAGATGCGCTAGAAAAATTAGAAAGTGAGGGCGTAAAAGTGTATCCAACACCAAGCGCCATTCGTACTATCAAAAATAAAATTTTACAAAAGCAGTTTTATAAAGACAATGAAATTCCTAGTTCCTCTTTTGTAATCACTCAACATCAATCAGATTTATTAAGCCACCTATCATTGTTCCCTGCTGTTCATAAAATGGCCGAAGGTGGTTACGATGGTAAAGGCGTACAAATATTAAATACGGAAAAAGATATTGAATTAGGATTTAATGTCCCATCCGTTTTAGAACAAAAAATAAAAATTGCAACCGAAATTGCACTCATTGTAGGAATGAACGCCAAGGGTGAAACAATTATTTACCCTCCTGCTGAAATGATTTTTGATCCGATTTATAATTTACTTGACTACCAATTAAGTCCTGCGAAATTGGAAGAAAAAGTTTTATGGAAAGCCCAAGCTATTGCTAGAAAAGTAGTACAAGGCTTGCGAAGCCCTGGGCTATTTGCTATTGAATTATTTATAGATACTACTGGAGATGTTTGGGTAAACGAAACTGCTCCAAGAGTACATAATAGCGGGCACCATACTATTGAAGCAAATTATAGTAGCCAATATGATATGTTGTTAAGAATTTTATTGGATTACCCTTTAGGCAACCCCGATGCTATCTTACCTTCTGCTATTGTAAATATTATTGGCAGTGAAGGATGCTCAGGAGAAGTATATTATGAAGGATTAACAGAGGTATTAAAAATGGACAATGTATTTGTACATATTTATGGCAAGAAACAAACCAAGCCTGGTCGCAAAATGGGTCATGTAACTATTATTAGCAAAGACTATCAGGATCTTACGCATAAAGCCAATAAAATTAAGCATACGCTTAAAGCCATTACAAAATAAACTTTAGGAGTTTATATTTTAGGCTTTAGAATGGTCTTTTTTACTTGTAAATTTTTAAAGTACCCTATTCCTATAATACTCTTCAATTGTAGTCCTGGAGATTTTTTCAATGGACCAAATATTTTGATTTTGTCATCATAAATCAAATCCAAACTATACGTAGCAGAAAAGAATTTATTAATTTTAAAAGAAAACATGTTGGTCATGTACAAATTAATATTTTCCGGTTTTTCATAATAGTTGGAGAAGAAATCGGCACGTCCCTTATAAGTTATATTAGGCGCAATTGTATTGTTATAATTTACGGTTACAAACAAACCCGTTTCCCTATAAATTTTAGTGCCTACTGGAACACCATAACTACCTTTATTAGAAAGCTTTGTATTTAGCAACAAGGTTGTTCTAGAAGTTAAGGGTGAAAAGAAAACAGAAAAAATATTGTTTGGTTTGTAATCCAATCCCGCTGATAAAATAATATAGGCTGGTGACAAGAATGAAGAAGTAAAGTTAGAAGTAGTTCCACTAAAACTAAATCCATCAAATAACTGAGAACGGAAATTAAATAATCCAGACAAATACCACATACCTGTAGTATCTATTCGATAACCATATTTGCTCAATACATCAATTCTATCATCATTTTTTCTGCCTCCTAAACTTGTTGATTGTACAAACCCTAAATTGACATCTAAATTATTATCCCAGCTTTGACGCGGTTTTTGGAAATAAGCATAATAATTAAAATAACTATTTATAGCCATATTAAAATTATCACCCCCTGCCGCCCAGTTACTCAATGAACTTTGGGATAAATTAAAATTGTACAAGCCTCCCTGCTTCCAATTAAAATAACTTGTATCTAGATCCTTTCTTATACTTCTCGAAGTCTCAGAGCGTAATTTAGTCACCGCAATATTTTGAGCAAAAGCAGTATCCCCCACGAAAACGAGTAATATAATAAACAGACTTTTTCGCATGAAGCACAATATTTTTTCAAATATAGGAAGCCTTTGATAAATCATTGATTTCTAATTATATATAAATTATTAACACATATTGCCTCTAAGCTAAGTAAGGGTTTCATTATCAAATAATTAGAACTTATGGCTGACAACTTGACACATTCTACTTTTTTAACTAAATTTGCGTTTCAAACCTAAATGAATGGAATTATTTACAACGGCGCCCAAAGAACATGATGAATTGAGACAAGGGGAAGCCTATGTATCTACTAATAAGAAAGAACCCTTTTCAAAATTTTTCCTCATAGAAAGCTATGGATGTGCTATGAACTTTGCCGACAGTGAAGTAGTTGCTTCTATTTTAGAAAAAAATGGATATGGAAGTACCCGAAATGTAGAAATAGCCGATTTAATATTAATCAATACTTGTTCCATTAGAGAAAAAGCGGAACTAACTGTTCGTAAAAGATTAACTGAATTTAGAAAATATAAACAACAAAAACCAGGCATGCTGGTGGGTATTTTAGGATGTATGGCCGAAAGATTAAAATCAAAATTATTAGAAGAAGAAAAACTAGTTGATCTTGTTGTTGGTCCGGATGCTTATAGAACCCTACCCGATTTAATTTTAGAAGCGGGTACTGGACAGAAAGCAGTGAATGTATTATTAAGTCGTGACGAGACCTATGCGGATATTTCGCCCGTTAGATTAGATAGCAACGGCATTAGTGGTTTTGTGTCTATTATGCGTGGCTGTAATAATATGTGCAGCTTTTGTGTAGTACCTTTTACAAGAGGACGTGAGAGAAGTAGAGATGCATTTTCAATAGTAGCTGAATGTAAAGACCTATTTGAAAAAGGGTACAAGGAAGTAACTTTACTGGGCCAAAATGTAGATAGTTATTATTGGAATAACCCAGAAACAAATGCACAAGTTACTTTTGCACAACTTTTAGAAAGCGTTGCATTAATACATCCATCTCTAAGAGTTCGTTTTAGCACTTCTCATCCTAAAGATATTACTGACGAGGTTTTATATACGATGGCTAAATATGCAAACATTTGCAAATACATTCACTTACCTGTACAAAGCGGCAGCACACGTGTTTTACAATTAATGAATAGAACATATACACGTGAATGGTATCTTTCAAAAGTGGCGCGTATTAAAGAACTCATGCCTGAATGTAGTATCTCTGCAGATATCATTGCAGGTTTTTGCACTGAAACCGAAGAAGATCATCAGGATACCATGAGTATAATGCAATTGGCACAATACGATTACTGCTATATGTATTTTTATTCGGAGCGTCCAGGCACACTTGCTGAAAAAAGATACGAGGACGATGTACCTTTAGAAGTAAAGAAAAGAAGGTTACAAGAAATTGTGGATGTTCAATGGCATCTTTCCAACGAGAGCAATAAAAAAGAAGTAGGAAAAAGCTACGAAGTACTTATCGAAGGTGATAGTAAAAAAAGCAATCAAGAATGGATGGGCAGAACCAGTCAAAACAAAGTAGTGGTGTTTCCAAAAGCTACTGCAGGACAAACAAATAATTTACAAAAAGGAGATTATGTAAATATTGTTATTACAAATTATACAAAAGGCACTTTAATAGGTGCTATAAAATAAAGATCATGGACTTACAAGCTTTAAAAAATAGATTTAGTATTATAGGTAATACACCCGCACTCAATCATGCTTTAAATACGGCAGAACAAGTAGCTGCCACCGATTTAACTGTTTTAATTGTAGGTGAAAGTGGCGTGGGTAAAGAAGTATTCTCTCAAATTATTCATAGTTTATCGGCGCGCAAACACAACCCCTTTATTGCAGTGAACTGCGGTGCGATTCCCGAAGGCACTATTGACTCTGAATTATTCGGACATGAAAAAGGATCTTTCACTGGTGCTGTAGATAGTAGAAAAGGTTATTTCGAAACAGTAAGTGGTGGTACCATTTTCTTAGATGAGATTGGAGAACTACCCTTGGGCACGCAAGCTCGTTTATTACGCGTATTAGAAACAGGTGAGTTTATAAGAGTAGGTTCTTCAAAAGTGCAGAAGTCTGATGTAAGAGTGATTGCTGCAACGAATAGAGAACTTTTAGAATATACCCAAAAAGGAAAATTTAGAGAAGATTTATATTATAGATTAAACACCGTTCCCATTAGAGTGCCTTCTTTAAGAGATCGCAAAGAAGATATTCCTTTATTGTTTAGAAAATTTGTGGTAGACTTTGCAGAGAAATATAAAACAAAGCCTATTTTCTTAGATGAAGAAGCAAGAGAACTACTTACTAAATATAGTTGGCCAGGAAATGTGAGAGAATTAAAAAATATTGCAGAACAAATTTCGGTATTACGTAAGTCGGATAATATTAACGGAGATACTTTAGCCGGATTTTTACCTCAGCATAATATTCACAATATGCCCATGGTCACAGGCAATACACCTGTTGGTGAATTTGCGAATGAAAGAGAAATTTTATACAAGCTTTTCTTTGATATGAAAAAGGACGTGAATGAATTAAAGAAAATGTTTCTTGAAATATTACAAAATCCTTCTATTGCAGGGCAAACTGCCAATTTTAATAAAGAGTCTTTGATCAATGAATTGAAAGAAGATATCATGCCTTCTCCCACTTCTCATTCTTCTAGCCCATCAATTCAACCGACAGTTCATTTAAACCATACTCAACCTATTATTATAGACAATGATACCAATAGCCATTATGAAGTGGATGAATCATTGAATATCATGGATAAAGAAAAAGAACTAATTTTAAAGGCGCTTAAGAAACATAGGGGCCGCCGAAAAGACGCTTCTACCGACTTAGGCATTAGTGAGAGAACCTTATATCGAAAAATTAAAGAATACAACATTGAAGAATAAATATTTTATAGCATTATGTAAACAGTCATTTTTAAATGCTGTTTTAGTTCTTATACTCTCCACTACGCTATTAAGCGGCTGTGGTATCTATAGTTTTAGAGATGCTGTTATTCCAGATAATATCAAAACAGTTAAAATTGGTTTCATTGAAAATAAAGCTAGGTATGTGAATCCGCAACTAGCTCCCTTATTAACAGATAAATTACAACAAAAAATTATTGGGCAAACCAAACTCACTAGAACCAATAACGATGATGCTCACTATCAAATATTTGCCACTATCACCAACTATGATCCTTCTCAAACAGTAGGTGTAAGTGCGCAACAAGCAAGCACCAATCGACTAACTGTTACCGTGCATGTTGTATTAAAAAAGACATTAGAAAATAAAGAACAAGAATTTGATGTTTCACGTAATTTTGATTTTTCTGCTACCCTAACTTTAAACCAAGCCGAAGGACAATTAATGGACGATATTGTTCGAAATATTACAGACGATATATTTAACCAAATTTTTTCAAACTGGTAAGAATGACTTCAACACTTCATAATAAAATATTGTCTCAATGGACTGGGCATAGCACATTAGAAGCTATTGAAACAGTTGCTTTAGAAAATTGGGTGAAAGCACATCCTTATAGTGCTAGCTTACAATTTTTATTAGCTAAAAAATATGAATTAGTAGGCTCTCCTTTATTACAAGAGCAATTACAGAGGAGTACTTCTTATTTTCCTTCTGCTTTACAGCTGCATCAAATTATGCAAAATGAAGAAGAAGATATTATTGCCTCTCCCCTTGATCTTAAAGTGACCAACCTAATTTCTGAACAATTGGCTCAATTTAAAGAGCCTATTGAAAAGCAAGAATTAGCTTTTGAGGCAGAAATGACCACTCCTTTACAAACCGACTATTTTGCCGCCCAGGGCATCCAACTTGACCTTTCTAAAGTGCCTCAGGACAAATTCACCCAACAATTAAGAAGTTTTACAGCTTGGTTAAAGGTTTTGAAGCAAAAAGATGGCCTACCCATCATTGAGGAAATGGCTGAGGAAAATGAGAAGGAAATAGCCGCTATAGCTGAAAAAGCCAATACCACGGCCGATGTTATCACTGAAGCCATGGCCGAAATATGGCTAAAACAGGGCAATAAGCGTAAAGCCATCGACGTCTATTCTAAATTAAGTTTTATTTTTCCTGAAAAATCCGTTTATTTTGCGTCTAGAATAGAACAATTAAAACAAAAGAAATGATTACACTTTACTTAATATTGATTATCGTGGCTTGTTTAGGCCTAGGTTTTATGGTTTTAATCCAAAATCCTAAGGGTGGTGGTTTAAATGCGAATGTAGGCGGCCTTTCTAATAATTTCATGGGCGTTAAGCAAACTACAGATGTGCTTGAAAAAGGCACTTGGATATTCGCTGGTGTAATTGCGCTTTTAGCGATGACATCTACTATATTCTTAAAGTCTGGTGGATCTTCAAGTGATAAAGGTTTATTAAATAAAGTAAACACCTCTATTACGGCTCCTGCAACCACTGCTCCAGCGCAACAAGCTGCACCTGCAACTGCACCCGCAACTGCTCCTGCAGACGCAAAAAAATAAGAACAAATTGTTAAAGTTAATGTACACATTAACGATAACGAATTAACTATAAAATATTTTATCCCTCTCGCGCAATCGAGAGGGATTTTTATTGTATTATTGATTCTGCATAAATTGTAAAAAGTAAACCTTTGTCATGAAAAAATGGATCTTGTTGGCTTTACTAGTTGGCGTCATTTACACTTCCTATACTGTGTTTATTAAAGCCACCCATTTTACTACAGAGAAAGCAAGCTTTGAGTATACTAAAGAAGGACTTTCGGCTTTAGCGGATACCTTGAGTGCCAAAAAAATAATTAGGGATAAACCTAGTTTTTTGCTTTTAGCAAAATTATTTAATGTGGAAGAAAAAATTAAACCAGGTAAATTTTTAATTCAAAAAAATACTAGTTTATTGAATCTCATTAGAATGCTTAGAAACAATAAGCAAGCCACCGTTAAGTTTATTTTAAATAAAGTTAGAACAAAGGCTGATTTAGCAAAATTAATAGCAAATACATTCGCTATAGACAGTACTGAATCTATGCGATATTTAACCAGCAACGATTCCCTTAGACCTTTCGATACAGATACCACACAAGTATTTACCTTATTCCTTCCCAATACCTACGAATTTTATTGGTCAACACCCATGAATAAGTTGTTACAAAAAATGAAAAGCGAGGAAAATCTTTTTTGGAGCAAAAATAATAGAATTGAAAAAGCAGCCGCCATTGGACTTACCAAGAACGAAGTATATACCTTAGCTTCTATCGTTGAGGAAGAAACCAACTTCGATACCGATAAAAGTATTATTGCAAGCGTGTACCAAAATAGACTTAAGAAAAAAATGCCCCTACAAGCCTGCCCTACTATTAAATATGCCATGCAGGACTTTACACTCACTAGAATATATGAGAAGTATTTAACCAATCCTTCTCCTTATAACACTTATAAGAAAGCAGGACTTCCGCCAGGCCCCATTTGTACCCCGGCACCTAAGACAATTGATCTAGTATTAAATGCACCTAATACTAATTACATTTACTTTGTAGCCAAAGCCGACTTTAGCGGCTACCATCATTTTAGTGCTACTTATGAAGAACATAGTAAATTTGCAAAGGAGTATCAACATAAACTAGATGAATACCAGGCTAATAAACTAAAAGAAAAATAATAATTTTATAATTTGAATAAAATTTTAAACATAGGCGTAAAATTATTGAACCCATTATATTTGTTTTTGAAACAAAAAGCAAAGGCAATTTATATTCCTGGTTTCCAGCATGTAAATTTATATCAGGTAATAAGATTTGTATTTAGACAATTAAATACATTAGGTCTTTATGATCGAGCCTCTGCCATTTCCTTTAACTTAATCATGGCGTTGCCCGCTGGTTTTCTTTTTTTATTTTCCATCATCCCCTACTTTCCTAAAACCTTTAAGGTAAAAAAGCAGATCCTTTCCGTTTTTAAAGATATTGCCCCTAATTCTAGTACTTACAAATTTATTATTGATATCATCAACGATTTATTAAGTCAGCACGTAGGTATTTTTTCTTTTGGATTTTTATTATTGTTGTTTTATGCTTCTAATGCCATGACAGGAATTATCAGGAGCTTTGATAAATCCATCATGCAAAACAAACCTTTTTTCTTGCACCAAAGAATGAGGGCCATACGCCTAACCATTATTTTAATTTTATTGGTATTTGCGAGCTTACTTGTATTAATTGGGCAAGACCAATTGACCACTTTATTAAGAGAAGTTTTTGATATTAAACGTAAAACCATTGTACCCTATTGGAACTCGGTAAGATGGTTTGTTATTATTCTTTTATTATTTTTCGGAAATGCCTTTATCTATAAGTACGCACCACTTATTAAAGAAAAATGGCCACTGGCTTCACCTGGCGCTTTGTTGTCTACCTTATTAATGTTACTAACTACCCTTGGCTTTTCCTACTGGGTGAACAACTTTAGTAGTTATAGTAAAATTTACGGCTCTATTGGAACCGTATTAGTTGTAATGACCTTGGTATACTTAAATGCGCTTATTTTATTAATCGGCTTTGAATTAAATGTAAGTATTGAGGTATTAAAAAAAGAGCAAAATCAATTAGACTTACTCTAATTTTATTTATTAGCCATATCTGGTATCTCCTCCGACTTATAAGCCCCAGCATCTAACTTAGCTTTTGTTTCACTAAATGCCTTTAGGGTTAAATCTATTTCCTCTTGTGTATGTTCTGCCGTAGGAATTAATCTATAAATGATATGCCCTTTGGGAATAACAGGATACACTACAATCGAACAAAATATTTTATAGTTTTCTCTTAAATCCATTACCATGAGCGTAGCTTCTTCTACTCCACCTTTCATATAGACAGGCGTTACTACTGAATCTGTTTTACCGATATCAAATCCGCGCTCTCTTAAACCTTTTTGTAAAGCCAACGCATTTTTCCACAAATTGTCTTTTAAAATAGGTTGCGTGCGTAATAATTCTAATCGCTTTAAATTACCAACTACAAAAGGCATCGGTAAACTTTTAGCAAAAATCTGAGACCTAATATTATATCTTATATAATCTATAATGGTTTTAGGTCCTGCCATAAAAGCACCAATCGAAGCCATACTCTTTGCAAAAGTTGAAAAGTATAAATCAATCCCATCCTGACATCCTTGTTCTTCACCTGCACCAGCTCCCGTTTTACCTAAAGTGCCAAAGCCATGTGCGTCATCAACTAGCATTCTAAATGCCACTTTCTTTTTTAATGCCACTATTTCTTTTAATTTTCCTTGATCTCCCGCCATACCAAATACACCTTCTGTAATCACTAAAACACCTCCCGATTGTTGTTTGTCAATTAATGCTTGAGCACGGTGTAATTGCTTCTCGCAATCTTCTATATCATTGTGCTTGTATACAAAACGGTGTCCAGGTAACATTCTTAATCCATCAATAATACAAGCGTGACACTCTGCATCATAAACCACCACATCATGTCTACCACAAATCGCATCAATGGCACTCATAATACCTTGGTAGCCATAGTTCATTAAAATAGCATCTTCTTTAAGTTCAAAACTGGCTAATTCCGCCTCAAGTTGTTCATGTAAATCACTATTTCCACTCATCATTCTAGCACCCATTGGCAGGGCCAATCCATATTTTGCACTAGCATCCGCGTCGGCTTTTCTTACAGCTGGATGATTGGCTAAGCCTAAATAGTTATTCAAGCTCCATACAATCATTTCCTGGCCTCTAAATTTCATTTTAGTGCCTATTTCCCCTTCTAATTTAGGAAAAGCAAAGTATCCGTGAGCTCTTTCACGATGTTGGCCTATGGGACCGTAGTTCTTGATTAACCTTTCAAATATATCTGCCATATTAGCTTTTTATGTAACGCAAATTTAACGATTTTTTTCACTTTATAAGCTTAATAAATAGGTGTAAATTGCATTTGCAAAGGCTTTTTTAAAAAATGCTTCTAATTGTAATAAAAATTGAAACCAATGAAATATTTAGCTTTCCTGTGTTTTTGCTTTTTAGCAGTTCCAACAAATGCTCAAAAACCCAAATCCATACCTCCCATTGCAAAAAGCAAACCCAAACTAATAGTGGGTATTGTGGTGGATCAAATGCGTTGGGATTATGTAAATAGATTCAAGCCTTTTTTTAAGTCCCCTGCAGGTTTCTTAAGATTTGTAAATGAAGGCGCTACGGTGGATAATACTTTAATTCCTTATGTTCCTACTGTTACTGCCTGTGGACATACTTGTGTATATACGGGCTCTGTACCTGCTATTCATGGGATTGCTGGGAATATGTGGTATGATAATGTAAAACAAAAATCGGTGTATTGTGTAGAAGATGCTACGGTACAAACCTTAGGTAGCAACAATAATAGTGCAGGTCAAATGAGCCCTATTAACGTTTGGACAACTACCATTGGGGATGAAATTAAATTGGCAAGCAATTTTAAAAGTAAAGTTTTTGGTATTTCTATCAAAGACAGAGGTGCGATTATACCTGCTGGACATAGTGCCAATGGGGCTTTTTGGTATGATAGCAAAAATGGTGCTTTTATTAGCTCTACCTATTATGGAAAAACACTTCCAACTTGGGTAAGTAATTATAATAATTTACACCGCCCCGACAGCTTATATAATTTAGATTGGAATTTAAGTTTACCCAATGCTATTTACGAAGCCAATTGTGATCAAGATGAAAATAGTTATGAATCTACCCCGTTTGGCAAAGACGCTAAACACTTTCCTTATTCCTTAAAAGGCTATATAGGAAAAGACTATGGAAAGATTGCCTCAACACCCTATGGAAATAATTTAGTAGCAGAAATGGCGAAGCAAGCTTTAGTAAATGAATCATTAGGCGCTGATAATATCACTGATCTTCTTGCTGTAAGTTTTTCTTCACCAGATTATATAGGACATAGCTTTGGGCCTGACTCTTGGGAGACTTTGGATGGCTATATAAAATTGGATGAACTATTAGCCGACTTCTTTACTTTCTTAGACAAGCAAGTAGGAAAAGATAACTATACTGTTTTTCTTACAGCAGATCATGCGGTGGCTAATATCCCTGCCTTTAGCAAAAAACATCAATTGCCTGGAGGTTCAACAAATGAAGATGCGCTTAAAAAAGAAATTGGAACTATGTTAACTACTAAAGGATTAGATGCCAACTTAATTTCATTCATTGGCGAATATAATATTCATTTCAATCATCCATTAATGGACAGCTTGCAGCTTACGCAAGAAAAATTAGTGGAGGTAGTTACTTCCTATTTAGAAAAAAAAGCAGACGTACTTCAAGTAGTAGATGCAAGACATGCAGCCAGCGCTGCTTTGCCTGCTTCACTAAGAGAAAGAATTGTGAATGGTTATAATCCGCAAAGAAGTGGTGATTTAGTAATTATTAATAAGTCTGGTTATGTAGATGGCTTCTCAACAGGAACCAGCCATGGTGCTATTTATAATTACGATGCGCACATCCCTTTATTATTCTTTGGCAATGGTATTAAAAAAGGAAGTGTCAATAGAGAAACTTACATGACCGATATCGCCCCTACCATAAGCACATTATTAGGTATTCAAATGCCAAGCGGGTCTATTGGAAAACCTATAACAGAAATCTTACAATAAACTAAAAATAAAAATCATGAAGAAAATTTCAATTCTATTATTGGCTATTGGTTTTGCTTTTTCAGTAACTACTGCATCAGCAAATTGCGGGAAAGACTGTAAATGCAAAGACAAATGTGAAGGAAAAACAGAATGCAAAGATTGTAAAAAAATGGAAGCTGCTCCACACAAATGTAATGCAGCTTGCCATAAAAATGGCGCAGGGCATGTTCCTAGTCATGGCGAAAAAGGACATAAATGCACAGCTGAATGTAAAAAGTAACTTCTAGTTCCGCATTAAAAAAGCCATCCCGATATTTCGAGATGGCTTTTTTATTATGTTATAATTCTTCTCTTATAAGTTTTATTTAGCAAGCTTTTTTTGCAAATTTGCATCCAATGCATCTAAGAACTCTTCAGTATACACATAATGATCGCCATGTTTTACTTTATTGCCATGTACACAAACTGCTAAATCTTTTGTCATTATACCAGACTCCACAGTCTCCACACACACTTCTTCCAATGCTTTGCTAAAGTGTATTAGTTCTTGGTTATTATCTAATTGACCGCGGAATTCTAATCCTCTTGTCCATGCAAAAATGGATGCTATAGGATTGGTAGAAGTTCTATTCCCTTTTTGATGCTCGCGATAATGACGCGTTACAGTGCCGTGTGCTGCTTCGGCTTCCATTACTTTACCATCGGGGGTAATTAATGTTGAAGTCATTAAACCCAATGAGCCAAAACCTTGTGCTACGGTATCTGACTGCACATCCCCATCATAATTTTTACAAGCCCACACAAAATTACCGTTCCACTTTAAAGCACTTGCCACCATGTCATCAATTAAGCGGTGCTCATAAGTAATACCAGCAGCTGCATATTTCGCTTTAAATTCATTTTGATATACATCTTCAAAAATATCTTTGAAACGACCATCATATTTTTTCAAAATCGTATTCTTTGTAGATAAGTATAAAGGCCATTTTTTTGCTAAAGCTTGGTTAAAACAAGCGCGTGCAAAACCATAAATACTTTCATCTGTATTGTACATCGCCATAGCAACGCCATCTCCTTTAAAATTAAATACTTCAAATTCTTGTTTGGTTCCATCTTCTCCTTCAAACTTGATAGTTAATTTCCCTTTCCCTTTGGTTACAAAATCGGTTGCACGATATTGATCTCCAAATGCATGACGACCAATACAAATAGGTGCCGTCCAATTAGGTACTAAACGAGGTACATTGTTACAAACAATTGGCTCTCTAAAAACAGTGCCATCTAATATATTACGAATAGTCCCGTTAGGGCTCTTCCACATTTGTTTTAATTTGAATTCTTCTACTCTTTGCTCATCGGGAGTAATGGTAGCACATTTGATACCCACTCCATATTGTTTAATGGCATTGGCTGCGTCAACAGTTACTTGGTCATTAGTCTCATCACGATATTCCATTCCTAAATCGTAATACTTAATATCAATATCTAAATAAGGAAGAATTAATTTGTCTTTGATAAATTTCCAAATAATTCTAGTCATCTCATCTCCATCCAATTCAACTACTGGATTGGCTACTTTAATTTTTTGTCCCATAGTGTTTAACATTTTGTATACAAATGTACAAAATATAGCATAAAAAAGCTGCTATTAGATAGTAAAATGGCCAATTTGCTGCCTTTTAGGTATTCACAATCAAGACAGGAATTTTTACTTTATGCCTAACAGATTCGATGGTCTCACCAAAAATATAATCTTTCCAGCCTTGGTGGCGATGACCGCCCATCACTAGCAATTTAGCGTCATAGGTTTCAACCATTTTAACAATTTCCTTCACTCTATTCTCATACCCTAAATAAGTCGCAACCTTATACCCTTTTAATTGCAAAGCATGCGCATACGTATCTAGCCTTGCCTGGTCTTTTCTTGTTTCAATATCATCACTCGATTCTCGCAAATATTTAGCAGTGGCACTTTCAACTACATGTATAAAAATAAATTCAGTGGCCTGGTGTGCATGTTGTATAGCTGTCTTTATTAGTCTTGCATCAGCTACTGAGAAATCTACAGCAATCGCAATTTTATTGACTGGTGCATCCTGTGTCCAATCTAATTCAATCATTTCACCATGAAATCCCTCCTCTACTATTGCATGATGTCTTTTTAAGAAAATAGGAAAAACAATGATGTATACTAATAATGCTAAAAACAAAAGAACCAATATAATTAGTAAAAATTTTAAAAAACTGTTTCCTGTTCCATTGTAAAAGCTAGTTACAAATCCAATTACGAGATTACCATTTAGAAAAACTAAAATACTTGCTACCACCCAAGACATTAATTTAACTTTCCATCCAATCACAAATTCACCCATGGTAGTTTTATCACTTACAAAATGTATGAGCGGGATGACTGCAAATCCTAATTGTAAACTTAAAATAACCTGACTCAATACCAACAGCTCATCAACATGCTCTTCTCCCATAATACCAATAACTAATATTGCTGGTATGATTGCGATTAACCTAGTCAACAATCTTCTAATCCAAGGGTTTAATCTTAACTTTAAATAACCTTCCATGACTATCTGACCAGCCAAAGTGCCCGTCACTGTTGAACTTTGACCTGCAGCAATTAATGCAATGGCAAATAAAATGGGCGCTAATTTTGACCCTAGCAATGGGGCTAACATGGAATGTGCTTCTTCAATTCTAGCTACCTGTGTATTTCCAGTTGTAAAAAAAGCAGTCGCTGCTAAAATTAATATAGAAGCATTTACAAAAAAGGCAGCATTTAAAGCCACTGCACTATCAATAAAATTATAGAATATAGATTTTCGAATGCCTTTACTACTTCTTTCAATTTTTCTGGTTTGCACCAAGGCAGAATGTAAATATAAATTATGCGGCATCACCGTGGCTCCAATTATTCCAACCGCAATATATAAAGCCTCCGGTGATAATTGAGTGGGAATAAAACCTTTAATAGCATAAGACAAATCTGGTTTCGCAATAAACATTTGCATTAAAAAACTAAACCCAATGGTGGCTACTAATACTAAAATAAAAGCTTCCATTTTACGTATCCCATACCTTTGCAAAAACAAAAATAAAAAGGTATCAAAAACGGTAATCATGGTGCCATACATCAATGGCATTCCTGTTAATAATTTAATACCAATAGCCATTCCCAATACTTCTGCCAAATCTGTTGCAGCAATAGCCAATTCTGCTAATAGGTATAATATAAAATTGATAAAGGGAGGATAGGTTTCTCTATTGGCTTGGGCTAAATCTAATCGGCGCACAATACCGAGCCTTGCACTTAAGCTTTGCAATAAAATAGCCATTAAATTACTTAATAATAAGACCCATATTAATTGATACCCAAATTTAGCGCCTCCTTGTAAATCAGTGGCCCAATTACCTGGATCCATATACCCTACACTTACTAAGTAAGCGGGGCCAATAAAAGCCAATAGTTTGCGCCATCCCTTTTTGTTTTGAATGGGAACAGATTCATGTAAATTATCTAATGACTTGTCGGCCATAATAGGTCTTCTTAGTTTATATGTAAATTTAATGATAAAAGCTTTTGTGAAACTCAGTTTGTTAGTCTATTTTAGCAAAAAACTACTAGATGCGTAAAGGGTACTTTATATTACTGTCTTGCTTTTTAATGGCTTGCTCCGAAAAAGTACCTGATTTAACAGGGAACACTCCAATTACCATCAACGATTTTAACAAAGTTTTTAAAGTTGCTAATTTACCTGTAACTATATCAGATTCTAACTTACGTCGTTTCACTGATACCTTAATCATTGGAAGAAAGGCATTAGCTCAATTTGTACCAGACTCTATTGTAGAGAATATAATTGGCATCAAAGATAAAAAAGCATTTTTACACCCCATCGTACGAATTGAAAAAGAAGAAGAGTATTATTTACTTTTAAATGTGTCGCATCCCAAAAAACAAGAAATAGCAGTAGTTGTTTTTAGTAAAAAAAATAAGTATTTAGATTATAAAGTTATTACAGAATTTAATGAGGAAAATGTGAGTTCTAAAATGTATGGAAAAAATTTAAACATTAATAGAGAGCCCTCTTTTTTAGTAGAAGAAAATAAATTAGCTGCTGATAATTCCTTAACCTATGAAAAGAAAGGTTGGGCTTATACAGATAGTACTTTTAGATTAATCTATTTTGATAGCAACAAAAAGCCAGAAAGTAAAAAAATATTGAACCCATTAGACACCATGTCAATGAATAATACTTTTAGTGGCGATTATGCAAGAGATGCTAAAAATTTTATTTCTATAAGAGATTACTCTATTCAAAATAAATATCAATTTTTCTTGCATTTTGAAAAGCAAGATGGCACTTGCACTGGTGAATTAAAAGGTTTATTAACTTTTACGAAAAATCAAGCAACCTATTCAGAAAAAGGAGATCCTTGTATCATTCATTTTTCCATAAAAGGCAATGTTATAAACATTAAAGAAGACGGCAATTGCGGCAATCATCGCAATATGACTTGTTATTTTAATGATAGTTATGACAAAAAAAGAAAGCCAAAAAAGAAGAAATAATCCACAATTAGGCGCTAGAATAGGTTCTTATCCACAGATTAATGTGTATTAATTACATTTTCTTTAAATACCATTATATTGCAGCCAAATCAACAAATCTGTTCGTATGAGTTTTAGAAATTATCAAGTGCCTTATGCTATTAATGATCAATTCAAAAAAAAGGCAGCTTATTTTTCTATGGAATTTGCCATCCACCAACCCTTAAAAATTTATAGTGGTGGACTTGGTTTTTTAGCAGGGTCTCATTTAAGAAGTGCTTTTGAGCTGAATCAAAATTTAATTGGTGTAGGTATATTGTGGAAGTATGGTTATTATGATCAAGCCCGCAATCAAGACCAAACTTTGCAGGTAACTTTTATGGAAAAAATATATTCTTTCCTAGAAGATACTGGCATTAAATATCAAGTATTAATTCACGATCATCCAGTATGGGTGAAAGCATTTTATTTAGCCCCCAATACATTTTGTAGTGCCCCCCTATTTTTATTAAGTACCGATCTACCTGAAAACGATTACGTTTCACAAACCATTACACATCGTTTATATGATGCGAACGTGGCTACCAAAGTGGCGCAATTTATTTTATTAGGCGTGGCTGGCGCCAAATTAATTGACGAGCTAAATTTTAATCCAGAAGTATATCACTTAAATGAAGCACATGGTTTTTCTGCTGCTTTTTACTTATTGAATAAATATAAATCATTAGACGAAGTAAAAAAACGTTTGGTATTTACAACGCATACACCTGAAGAAGCTGGTAATGAAAAACACGATATTTACTTATGTCATAAAATGGGTTATTTCTGCGGTTTAAGCATGGACGAAGTAAGAAAATTAACTGGCATCCAAGACGATCAATTCAACCATTCTTTAGCAGCATTGCGATTTGCTAGAAAAGCCAATGGCGTTTCTGAATTACATGGACATGTAAGTAGAGAATTATGGGGGAAATATGAAGGCATCTGCCCCATTACACATATCACGAATGCGCAAAACTGGCGCTACTGGGCCGATAAGCAATTATACCGTTTTGCCGAGAATCAGGATGAAACAGGATTTGATGACCGTAAAATGTATTTAAAGAAACGTGCATTCGAAATAGTAGCAGATCAAACAGGAAAATTATTTGACCCCAACGTATTAACCATTGTTTGGGCAAGACGTTTTGCAGGATACAAAAGAGCCGATTTCCTTTCTTGGGATTTAACTCGTTTTGAGAAATTACTTGCAAATGCAAAATATCCAGTTCAAATTATTTTTGCCGGCAAACCCTACCCTGTGGATCATCCTGCCATTTCTCAATTCAATAATTTAGTTCACTTAAGCAAGAACTATAATAATGTGGCAGTATTAATTGGCTATGAATTGGGATTAAGCAAAAGAATGAAACAAGCTTCAGATGTATGGTTGAATAACCCAAGAGTGCCTAGAGAAGCTTCTGGAACTAGTGGCATGACTGCTGCTATGAATGGCGCTGTTAATTTTTCTACCGATGATGGATGGATTCCAGAATTTATCAATCATGGCAATAATGGATTTGTAATTCCGAAGGCCGACTACGCCAATATGAGCACTCAACAACAAGACGATTACGATTTGGATGAATTATATAAAATTCTAGAGCAACAAATTATTCCAATGTATTATGACAATAAAGATACCTGGCGTCAAATTACACAAAATGGAATGAAAGATGTTCGCTTCCAATTTGATAGCAATAGAATGGCCGAAGAGTATTATGAGAAAATGTATAAGGTAGATTAATACTTAAATACTTTCCCGTTCGCCATTACTTCTTGTGTCTTTTCATCAAAAGTTACTTTTGCGCCTGTTCGACATGCCGCATTGGTCATGATATTTGCAATAGAATGTTGATAGCCTGCTTCAACAGGAGCATTGGGTTGTTTTCTAGTTCTTATACATTCCATCCAATTACGCACATGCGCAGAAGTTAATACATCTCCTCCCGTATTAGCGGAAGCAACCACTTTACTCGCATTTGCTGATAAATCAAACTTTTCTAATAAGTTAGGTTTCATTTTCATCGCTGATGCTGGCGTAGCTTGTAAACCACCAGTAGAAGAAACCATATTGGTTACCAAGTTTAACTCTCCACCGTTAGCATAATATATTTCAGAAGGATTCTCTTCTCCATTGTGCATTCGAGACATAAACACTACTTGAAAACCTTTAGACATATCATCTAAAGGCCCGTAATCAAATACAGCAGTAGTGGTATCCCAATTTTTACGACCATCTTTCCATGCATAAATTCCTCCATTAGCAGTTACGCTTCTTGGATGTGGTAATTGACTAAACCAATTCACTGTATCAATTTGGTGGCTCATCCATTGTCCAGGCATGCCTGAAGAATAAGGCCAGAACAAACGATATTCTAAATATTTTCTTGGATCAAAATTTTCATACGGACGATTTAATAAAAAACGATTCCAATCCAAATCTTCTTCTTTACACTTGGCAACTAAATCAGGTCTTCTCCATCTACCTGGTTGATTTACATTCCAAGTTAATTCCACCATGGTTATAGGTCCAAATTTTCCTGCTTGAATAAAATCGGCGGCTGCTTGATAGTTAGGTCCACTTCTTCTTTGAGAACCAATTTGAACAATACTTTTAGATGCTTTAATTGTTTTTAATGCCATTCTATTGTCTTCCATTGTTTCTGCAAATGGTTTTTCACAATACACATCCATCCCTGCATTCACCGCCTCTGTGGCATGAATTGCATGTTGAAAATCGGCCGTACTTATAAAAACGCCATCTATATCTTTTCCTGCATACAATTCTTCATTATTTCTTGCAGCCCTAATGGTATGGCCTAATGTTTTTTCTAAAAAATCTTTCCCTTCTTCCCTTCTTATTTTCCAAATATCAGAAACAGCTACAATGTCAAAATTTAATTCTTTATAATGATTTAAAAAACAAGGCAAATGCGTTTGCCTAAACCTATCGGAATAACCCACTACACCTAATCTTACTCTGTCATTGGCCCCTATGATATTAGCATAACTTTTTGCACTAAACCCAATAGTGGCTGCATAAGTAGCTGCGGTAGCCTTCGCTGTTTGTTTAATAAAACTTCTTCTTGAATTTTTCATAACCTTGTTTTTAATTACTTACTATAATAAGTCGAAAATGTAGCATTTTACCATTTCGATCTCTATAATTCTTTTATTTTAATACTTCTAAAGGCAACTTGCGAGCCATGTTCTTGCAATAAGATATGACCTTTTTCGGCCATTCCAAAATTTGGCCACACTACGTATTTACTTTTTGCTACCAATGCATAAAAGTATTGGGTGCCTCTTTGGTATTCAACTACTTTCCATCCATTAATCCAATGTTCAATTTTGCCATCTGGATAAACTATAATACGCCCTCTATTCCAATCCCCAACTGGTAATTTTTCTCTTCTACCTGTTCCAATTCTTAAAGCAGGAATCATATCATACAAAGAAGCATTGGTTCTATTCCCAATAGAGCCTAACAAAGCATCGGGGTGTTTATCATCATCTAAAATTTGATACTCTAAACCAATGGCAGATCCACCATTATTTTCTTTTTCAGTTACAAAATATTTTACACCACTATTAGCTGATGCCGAAATTTGAAATTCAAATTGCAAATCGAAAGCATGAAATTCTTCCAATGTAACAATGTCACCGCCATTGGCAGCTTCGCCGCCATTACTTCCTTTCACATTTAAAGTACCTTCTTTTACATACCAAGTGTTATCAGGGAAACTTGTTTTATAAGCACTTCTCCATCCCTTGGTAGTAACTCCATCCCATAAAAGTCGAACACCATTTCTTTTTTCATCCTCAGAAATAGTATTAGGAATTAAATTCACTACAAATAAATTGGTGGGAGGTGCAGGCTTTAAATTAGTTGTTTGAATTTTTATATTTTTCCAACGCACTTCCTGCCCCGCATCTTTTGCATCTCCAATTTCATGCACTTGCAAAGAAATAAAGCCTTTTAAAGTCATGTTGTCGATAATATGCGCACACTCTATCCCATTGATCCAGGTTCTAATACTATTGCCAATGGCTTCAATTTTATAATGATTCCAAGCATTATTTTTAAAGGCCATTTTTGCTGCTGTATTGTATTCTAATGGGTAGAGCCAACCTCTTCTAGCCTCATCGTAAATGCCGCCACTCCAAGCCCTTGCCGATGGATCAATTTCCATCTGATAGCCATGTACACGAAGCGGTGTATGCTTATCTGTAACATTACACTTATCATTCGCATCGTTTAATTCACTTCTAAATTGAATCCCAGAATTCATTTGCTCATTTACTTTAAGATCTAATTCTAAAATAAAATCTCCATATTGTTTTTCAGTGGATAAAAAACTATTGGGCTCATTGGAAACAGTCCGTCCTACGATTTCTCCGTTTTCAACAGTATACTTAGCTTTCCCATTGTACTGAACCCAGCCTTTTAAATCTTTCCCGTTGCAAAGGTTTTCTACTTTAGCTTGCGCTATCAGTAATGAACTATTTGAAACCCATAAAAGAACAAATACTATTTTAGAAATTTTCATAGTCAACATTTTATTTTAAACGATATTTATTAATTTTTCTTTGGGCACTAACCATTTCATAATACGCCAAGCTATCAAATAAGCTACAGCACAAAAGGCAAACATATAGCCATAGGCCAAAGTCATACTTTCATGAATGTATATTTTTTGCATATTGCTATAATTTTCAAACTGGACAGGATCCATTGATTGCAATTGCTGCAATGCAGCCGTTGATAAATTGTTCCAATCCTTGTTTACAAGATAAATTAAATCTCCCTTCGCATCCACCATGGAAATGCTTTTTATTTTAAATAGATAGGCATCAAGCTCCTTCGATTTAACAGCATCGATCGTTTGCTGTATCCCCTTTAACTTATACGCATCAAATAACCATCCCCCAATTTTTGAAACAATTACGCCTCCCATCCCTCCTGCCATTCCCCCCATTCCAATGACTGTAGCAATAGAACGCTTAGGAAACATATCCGACACTGTAGTATAAATATTTGCAGACCAAGCTTGATGCGCCGACGCCCCTATCCCAATAAAAATGACTGGCACCCAAAAACTTATATACCCCAAAGGCTGCACAGCTAAAACAACTAATGGCACAAATGCAATGCGTAACATGGCTTTCATTCGACCCTCATATGGCAAGTACCCTTTATTGATAAAATGGGTAGGCAGCCAACCACCACCAATACTACCCACCATGGTCATACTATATAATACAGACAAGGGTAAAATAATGGAAGTTCCTTGCATACTATATTGATCCTTCAGGTACCCTGGTAACCAAAATAAAAAGAACCACCAAACACCATCTGTTAAAAACTTGCCAATGGCAAAAGCCCAAGTTTGTTGATACCCTAATAAAGTAAGCCATGAAATTTTATTGGTTTGAATACCATTTTCAAATTTTGCTTCCACTTCCTTATCACTATTTATATATTCTCTTTCGGCTATAGTAAGTCTTGTTTGTTTTGCAGGCGTTTCATAAAACATAAACCAGGCAATTAGCCATAAAAATCCTATGGCTCCAATAATAATGAATGCCGCTTGCCATCCCCAATGACTTGCTATCCAGGGAACTGTTAAAGGTGCTAAAATAGCTCCCACATTGGTTCCTGAGTTAAATATCCCAGTAGCAAATGATCTTTCTTTTTTAGGAAAATACTCTGCGGTAGCTTTTATGGCTGCCGGAAAATTACCTGCTTCCCCAAATCCTAATATGGCTCTTGAAAACATAAAACCTACAATAGACACAGGCACAGCTGCTATACCTATCCAACCTAGTATGTTGGCAATGCTTGTTCCAACAGGAATGGCAAAAGCGTGAACAATTGCACCAAAAGACCATATGATGATGGCCCATGCATAACCCCATTTAGTGCCCAATTTATCAACGATACTACCAGCAAATAACATGCTTATCGCATATACAAATTGAAACAAAGAAGCAATATTCGCATAATCGCTATTGCTCCAATCAAACTCTTTTTCTAATACGGGCTTTAAAATACTTAAAACCTGTCGATCTAAATAATTAACTGTAGTTGCAAAAAATAAAAGCGCGCAAATAGTCCAACGATATTTTCCAATGGCTGCGGCTTTCATGATGATTAATTTAAAGTGGCTATAATTGCCAATGATTTAGTTGTCTGTGTTTGTATAAGATCGTAATTTTTAGTAGCCAACACTTCATCACTTATTAACTTACTACCCATACCCACACCTACTACTCCTGCTTTAAACCAAGCAGTTAAATTTTCTTTACTAGTATCAACACCTCCTGTCACTAAAAAACTTACACTTGGAAATAAAGGTTTTACGGCACTTATAAATCCTGGCCCTAATACATTACCAGGAAATAATTTAATCAAATTATACCCCGCTACTTCAGCAGTATGTATTTCGGTGGATGTCATGCAACCTGGTATCCATAATTTTTTATGCAAATAAGCAGCATCCGCAATAGATTGATCAAAGAAAGGACTTATTAGAAAATCGGCCCCTGCTTCTATATAGGCTTGTGCTTCGTTTTGATTTTGAATGGTTCCTATGGCTAATACTAAATCGGAATAATGTTTATTTCTGAAATCAAGTAAAATTTTGAAGTTTTCAAAAGCAGCTGGTCCTCTATTAGTGAATTCAATACATCTAATGCCTGCTGCATATAAAGCTTTCACTATTTCCTTACATACGGTTACATCGTCATGGTAAAATAAGGGCAACAGTTTTACCTGTTTTACAAAAGCTTTCATTTGATCTTGTGTCATCATATCATTCTTTTTTTAATTTGTTCCACCGTTTGATCGGTAGCATCTCCTAATTCAAATAATTTTCCAACTGCAGCTGCGGCAGCAAAATTGATTACTTCCTCTGCTGAATATTTATTTCGCAAACCATAAATCAATCCCGCCATAAAACAATCTCCTGTTCCTACGATATTTTTTACCTCTTTAAGTTTATAAGTTGAAGATGTATAAAAATTATTTTTATTACACAACACTCCAAAATAAGTATCTGCTAATCTAAAAGTATAGGCTATAGTATTTAATAAAGGAAACTTTACTTTTAACTGCGACATACTTGTATGGGCAGCTAGTTCTAAAGCTGCTGGCGAAGAACCTTCACTTGTCGCAATACTTGAACTTATTCCTAACATTTCTTCTACGGCCCAAAGATTTCCCATTAATACAGTACAGTATTTAACCAAATGAGACATTACTTCAATGGGTGTTTTACCATATTGCCATAATTTAGCCCTGTAATTAAGGTCTACTGATATAGGAATTCCTAATGCTTTTGCAGCGACTAATGCTTCTTCACAAACATCGGTAGCATTTTGTGTAAGAGAAGCTGATATCGCACTAAAATGAAACCAATCTACCCCTTTTAGCACCTCGGCCCATGGAATAGTTCCTTTTTGAATGTCTGCAAATGAAGAGTGAGCTCTATCATACACTACACCAGCACTTTTCATATCCAATCCAGTTGCTAAGTAAAAGCACCCTATACGATTGCCTGAAAATTGAATGGCAGTCGTATCAATATTTTTTTTCGACAAATGAGAAATAATCGTATCTGATAAAAAATTGGAAGGCATAGCAGTTACATATTTTACAGGAACCTCCCATTTAGCTAAAGCGCTTGCCACATTTAATTCAGCACCTCCTAAATAAAAAGGCATCTGATGACTGTCAATATAATGAGTAGCCACAGGGGGTGCATAATGCAGTATAATTTCACCAAAACTTAATACTTTACTCATACATTGAAATATTCTTTCGCATTAAAATAACTAATATTTTTCACAATCTCTCCTACCCATTTTTCATCATTAGGTAAAAGTCCTGCCATCATATCCTTTGCAAATAAATTACATATCACTCTTCTAAAATATTCATGCCTAGCATAAGATAAAATGCTTCGGCTATCGGTGGTCATACCCACAAAAGTAGAAACCAACCCCATAGTAGCAATCGCGTTCAACTGTTTTTCTATTCCATCTTTCTGGTCTAAAAACCACCAGGCCGAACCAAATTGAACCTTCCCTCTTATGCCTCCTTCATTAAAATTGCCACACATTGTTGCAAAAACTTCATTGTCTGCAGGATTTGAATTATACAATATAGTTTTAGCTAATTGCCCTGTACTATCTAATGTATTTAAAAATTGCGCTAAGCTTTTTGCCTGCGGATAGTCCCCAATAGAATCGGCACCCGCATCTAGTCCTAATTTTTTTTGAAGATTCGTATTGTTGTTTCTAATGGGCCCTAAATGAAATTGTTGGACCCAGCCTTTCTTGAAATACATTTTCGACAAAGCCAATAAAACAACTCCTGTAAATTGATCAGGCGCTGTAAAAAATGTTGCTTTTTTATTTTGTAAAAACTGAGTGAACTCCATTTCTAATTCGGTTGTCAAGAAAATACTGGAGGGCATTTGCGTTAAACCATGATCTGCAATGCGACAACCCTGCTCATGAAAATAATGTACTCTTTGTTCTAATGCATTTAATAGATCAGCTATTGTTTTAATTTTACAATTGGCTGCTGTTTCTAAAGCAGTAAGATACTGTATAAAAGAAACCTTATCGTTTATTTGAAAAACTTTATCAGGTCTAAAAGTAGGCAGTACTTTAGTAACATAAGATTCCTTAGACAATTGACGATGAAATTGTAAGTTATCACATGGATCATCGGTGGTGCCCACTAATTCAACTTTATAACTTGAAAGTATACCCCTTGTACTAAGCGATTTTTTTTGCAATAGCTTATTGGCTTTTTTATAAATAGCTAAGGCATTTGATTTATGTAAATATTCATTAATGCCAAAGGAATTTTTCAATTCCATATGCGACCAGTGAAAAAGTGGATTTCTTAAGGTTTGTGGCAAACATTCCGCCCAAGCCAAAAACTTCTGCTCTTTTGTGGCCGATCCTGAAATATATTTTTCAGGTACTCCACAAGCGCGCATGGCTCTATATTTGTAATGATCGCCTGTTAACCAAATATCTGTAAGGGTATCATAAGAAGTATTTTTTGCAATCGCTTTGGGAGATAAATGATTATGATAATCGATAATAGGTAAGGAAGCCGCATAGGAATGATATAATGTATTGGCCAATTTAGTTTCCAATAAAAAAGTATCATTAAATATGGTTGAACTAGCTCCTTTATTCATTTTCTATCTTTTATTTCTTTTTAACTTTTATTTCTTTTACCCATTCAAACTTCTAGCTACTCCTAACTCCACTCCTCTTAATTCAGCCAATCCACGTAATCGACCTATGGCTGAATAACCAGGATTGGTTTTCTTTGTAAGATCATCTAACATTTGATGCCCATGATCGGGTCGCATAGGTATACTTTGTTTTCTTTGTTGCATCATCAAAACAATCTGTTTGATGACAGCATACATATCTACATCACCTTCTAAATGATTTTCTTCATAAAAATCGCCTGCTTCATTTCGTCTAGTATTTCTTAAATGCAAAAAATGTATTCTATTTCCAAATTGTTGTATCATAGTTGGCAAATCATTATCAGGTCTCACACCAAAAGAACCCGTACAAAAACACAATCCATTATTTACAGAAGGTACTGCCTCTATTAATGCTTGAATATCTGCAGCAGTGCTGACCACTCTGGGCAATCCTAAAATAGAATAAGGTGGATCATCTGGATGAATGGCTAATTGTAAACCACATTCATCCGCCACAGGAACTATTTGTTGTAAAAAATAAATTAAATGTTTCCTTAGTTCCGATATACCAATGCCTTCATAGGTCTTTAAAGCAGCAGCAAATTGCGCCAATGAAAAACTTTCTTCACTTCCTGGAAGGCCCTTTATAATATTGGCTTGAATTGTTTCTTTTTCAGTAGCTGTCATTTGGCTAAATTTTAATTTAGCTGCCTCTATTTCCTTAACAGTATAGTCTTTTTCAGCACCTGCTCTTTGTAAAATAAATATATCAAAAGCAATAAGTGCTGATTTCTCAAATCTTAATGCCAAAGAGCCATCTTTCATAGGGAATGCTAAATTTGTTCTAGTCCAATCCACCACCGGCATAAAATTATAAGTGATTACTTTAATACCGCAAGCACTTAAATTTCGAAGACTTAATTTATAATTTTCAATATGCTTTTCAAAATTACCTGTTTGCGTTTTAATGGATTCATGAACAGGTACACTTTCCACCACTGACCACTTTAGCCCCATAGCCTCTATTACACTTTTTCTAGTATTAATTTCTTCCTCCGACCACACTTCTCCATTGGGTATATGATGCAGCGCTGTTACCACACCAGTACAACCTGCCTGTTTAATAGCTGATAATGATACCGGATCTGACGGACCAAACCAACGCATAGTTTGTTCCATAGTGTATTGCACATTGGCATAAGAAGGAAAAGTATGCATACTCATTAGACGCCTGTATTAATAGTAAAGCCCCCATCCACTCCAATATCCATGCCTGTTACAAACTTAGAGGCATCGCTTAGTAGCCATATTAATGCGCCTACTAATTCCTCAGGGCTTCCAAATCTTTTAAAAGGAGTGTTTTTAATAATTAAATTTCCTCTATCCGTTAAGCTTCCATCTTCCTTCGTTAATAAATTTTTATTTTGTTGGGTAAGAAAAAAACCAGGCATGATGGAATTTATTCTTACTGCATCTCCATATCGATTAGCCATTTCCACAGCAAACCACTTTGTATATAAATCTATAGCCGCTTTTCCCATACTATAACCCAATCCTCTTGTTACCGTTCTTTTAGCATTTACTGAAGAAATATTTACAATACTACCTGCACCTGATTTAGCAATAGCTGGACCAAAAACTTGTACCGGCAATAAGGTACCCCATACATTTAACTCCATTGTTTTTTTCATCCCTTCCATATTCATTGTAAAAACATCTTCATTTGGCGATAATACCCCTTCTGGTAAATTACCTCCTGCACCATTTACTAAACCATGAATAGTCCCATAGGTTTCTACTGCCTTATCTTTTGCAGCTTCTAATTCTGCTTCCACTAGTACGTTAGCTTTTAAAAAAATGGCTGCTCCACCTTCCTTTATTATTTGAGCAGCGCGTTCTTGGCCAACTGCTTCATTTTGTCCAATTAATACCACTGTTGCCCCTTGTTTTGAAATAGCTTCCACAAAACTTCCTCCTAATACCCCAGTGGCACCTGTAACAACAATCACTTTGTTTCTCAATGTAAATAAATCTTGATCTTGACTACGCATAGCTGATGTTTCTAATTGATTGGTTTAAACCTTTTTTGTTGCTGTAAATTAATTATAAAATTCCATCTTATGCAAGATTTAGGCCCTAATTAAACACCCTACTAAAAATTCAACAATTAGTGCCTATTTTTGTTAATAGTATATGAATAAAATTGTAGTAGCCATTACAGGCGCCAGTGGTGCCATTTACGCTAAATGCTTATTGGATAGCTTAGTCCAAATGCCCAATCAATATGCGGCAGTGGGTATTGTTATGAGTGACAATGCGAAGATTGTTTGGGAGACAGAATTAGGTAATAAGGACTACGAGAAATACCCATTTACTTTTTACCAAAAGAACGATTTTAACGCCCCTTTTGCTTCCGGATCAGCGCAATATAATTGTATGATTATTGTTCCTTGTAGTATGGGTACTTTGGGCCGAATTGCTAGCGGGGTGAGCGACGATTTAGTAACCAGAGCTGCAGATGTCATTTTAAAAGAAAGAAGAAAATTAATTTTAGTGGCTCGTGAAACGCCCTATAACTTAATTCATATTAAAAATATGGAAACAGTGACTTTAGCAGGAGGCATTATTTGCCCTGCTACCCCTAGCTTTTATAGTAATCCAAAAACCATTGAAGAAGTAGCTTATACAGTGGTTCACCGTATATTGGATTTGGCAGGACTACAATCTGCTGGTTATCGTTGGGGAAATAGTAAATAAATTATTGAATTGTTTAGCACATAAAAAAAGGCCCTCAAAATATTCAGGGCCTTTTTTAGTATTTGTAAAGACTTACTCTTCTTTTTGTTCTTTAGGTGCTTTAGGCGCTTTCTCTTTTTCCTTTTTTTGCAAAGTAAAAGTAAGCTTATTGTTTTCCTTATCTAATTCACCCATTAAAGTATCTCCTTCTTTAATGCTGTGATTTAAAATTTCTTCTGCTAAAGGATCTTCAATATATTTTTGGATGGCTCTGTGTAAAGGCCTTGCCCCAAATTGAACATCATATCCCTTATCAGCAATAAATCCTTTGGCCTCTTCTGATAACACTAAATTCAATCCTAAATTCACCAAGCGACTTAATACGTTTTTCATGATGATATCAATGATTAAGAAAATATTTTCTTTCGTCAATGAATTAAACACCACCACATCGTCAACTCTATTTAAAAATTCAGGAGAAAAGGTTCTTTTCAATGCTTTTTCAATAACAGATCTATTATTCTCATCTGTTTGTAGCACACGAGTGGCTGTTGCAAATCCTACACCATCTCCAAACTCTTTTAACTGACGTGCACCAATATTAGAAGTCATGATGATTAAAGTATTTTTAAAATCTACTTTACGACCCAAGCCATCTGTTAAAATACCGTCATCTAAAACTTGTAATAAAATATTATAAATATCTGGATGCGCTTTTTCGATTTCGTCTAAAAGTATGACGCAGTAAGGCTTACGGCGTACTTTCTCTGTTAACTGACCTCCCTCTTCATACCCTACATAGCCTGGAGGTGCTCCAATTAATCGACTTACCGAAAACTTTTCCATATACTCACTCATATCAATTCTAATTAAAGAATCTTCTGAGTCAAATAAATTTCTTGCAAGCGCTCTAGCCAACTCTGTTTTACCGACACCTGTTGGACCTAAGAAAATAAAAGTACCAATGGGTTTTTTAGGATCTTTTAAACCTACTCTATTTCTTTGAATAGCTTTCACCACTTTGCCTAATGCTTCGTCTTGTCCAATAACCTCACATTTCATTTCCTCGGTCATCTTTTTCAACTTAGTCGTTTCAGCTTCTACCATTCTCTTCACAGGTATACCTGTCATCATACTCACTACTTCAGCAATATTTTCTTCATTAATCGGGAAACGTTTATTCTTGCTTTCTTCTTCCCAATTGGTTTTAGCTTTCTCTAAGGCTTCTCCCAATTTCTTTTCTGTATCTCTTAAGCTTGCCGCTTCTTCGAAGCGTTGACTTTTCACCACTCTATTTTTTTCGTTCTTGACTTCTTCTATTTGTTTTTCTAAATCAACAATATCTAAAGGAACGTTTATATTTTTCAAATGCACTCTTGCGCCTACTTCATCTAATACATCAATCGCTTTATCAGGAAGTAAACGATCTGTCATATAACGGTCACTTAATTTTACACAAGCTTCAATAGCTTCTTGATCGTATACAACACTATGGTAATCCTCGTATTTAGATTTGATATTATTCAAAATAGTAATGGTATCTGCAACACTTGGTGGCTCGATAATTACTTTTTGGAATCTTCTATCTAAGGCACCATCTTTTTCAATATGCATACGGTACTCATCTAATGTAGAAGCACCAATACATTGTAATTCACCACGCGCTAATGCTGGTTTAAATATATTAGATGCGTCTAATGAACCGCTTGCTCCACCTGCACCTACGATGGTATGAATTTCATCTATAAATAAAATGACATCTCTATTTTTTTCAAGCTCATTCATAATGGCTTTCATACGCTCTTCAAACTGTCCTCTGTATTTAGTGCCTGCTACCAATGCTGCTAAGTCTAATGAAATAACACGCTTGTCAAACAATACACGACTTACTTTTCTTTGTACAATACGCAAAGCCAAACCCTCTACGATGGCAGTTTTACCCACACCAGGCTCTCCTATTAAAATGGGGTTATTCTTTTTACGTCTACTTAAAATTTGACTTACTCTTTCAATTTCTGCATCGCGACCTACAATAGGATCCAAAGAATCCATTTCGGCTAATTTGGTAATATCGCGTCCGAAATTATCTAGTACGGGTGTCTTTGATTTATTAGGCGTTGCCGGTTTTGCTTTTGATGCTGCACCATAAGCCCCAGCGCCCCCACCTCTTTTCTCCTCTTCAAATTCATCATCCCCTTCTTCAGGAAATTCTGCACTAGGAGGATTAAGGGGCTCTGATGGATTAGATCCCACCATTCCCAATTCAGTTCTGAATAAATCATAGTCAATGTCAAATTGATTTAAAATTTGAGTCGCTATGTTTTCTTTATTTTTTAAGATGCTTAAAAGAAGATGCTCTGTTTCTACCATCGGGCTTTTTAATGCCTTTGCTTCTAATACAGTTACTCTTATTACTTTTTCGGCTTGCTTGGTTAAAGGCAAGCTATTAATATTAGCAACGTTTTTTCCAGACTTATCTTTTACCGCTAATTCAATCTCTTTTCTAAGTTCCCCTAGATTTACATTTAACTGCTTTAGTACCTTTATAGCAGTATTTTCCTGGTCTCTTATAAGACCAAGCATTAAATGCTCCGCCCCTATAAAATCGTTACCTAATCTCAAAGCCTCTTCACGACTATAAGAGATGATTTCCTTAACTTGTGTTGAAAAATTATTATCCATATATTTATTTCGAGCTGTTACAAGAATAACGAATATTTTTGACCTAAAGTATGTTAAGTATTACTTGTTATTAACCTTTTATTATTAAGCCAATATGCAATACAAAACCGAACTCAAAGAGAAATTTACCGTCGTTACGCTTCTTGAAAATAGTCTTAGTTCAAATCTCGTGCCAGAATTAGCACAAATTATAGCAAAAATTGGCGCCCAAGCCCCTAAAAACCTGGTCTTGAACCTTGGCCAAGTGGCTCGCTGGGAACTACCGGTTATTGCCCAATTAGCAGAAGATCAGGGGACCTTTTATGAGAATAATACCTCATTTGTCATCTGCTGCCTGTCAGATAGCCTTCAGGACACACTAGATTTGACCGAATATGCCGAAATCATGAATATTACCCCTACTGAATCTGAGGCTTGGGATATCGTTCAAATGGAAGAAATTGAGCGAGAATTATTAGATAGTGATGACATGGAGTTTTCGACCCAAGAATAGCCTTATTTTCTCTTAAGTTTAGTTATTTTCGCCTTCATGATAACCTCTCAAACGATACAACAAATTACCAATCGCATCGACATCATTGATGTTGTGGGTGAATTTGTGAAATTAAAAAAGAGAGGAACCAACTTTATTGGCAATTGTCCTTTCCATAACGAAAAATCTCCCTCCTTTACTGTTTCCCCTGCTAAAGAAATTTATAAATGTTTTGGTTGTGGCAAAAGCGGAAACACTATTACTTTTTTAATGGAGCATGAAAAGTATAGTTATGTAGAATCTTTGAGATGGTTGGCTGCAAGATATAATATTGAAATTGAAGAAACAGAGACAAGTCCTGCACAAAAATTAGCACAACAAGTAGCCGATAGTTTATATGCGATTAATCATTTTGCAATGGATTTCTTTTCAAAGCAATACTGGGAAACAGAAGCAGGCGAAAGTATAGCGCAAAGTTATATGCAACATAGAGGTTTTTTAAAACCTATTGTTGAGAAATTTAAAATTGGCTACAATCCTTCCGATAGAGATAGTTTAGCGAAAGCTTTATTGCAAAATCAATTCAACCCTGAACTTTTTGCCAAAACCGGTTTGGTAGTAGAACGCAATGGTGAATGGCAGGACAATTACAGAGATAGAATTATTTTCCCGATTCATAATACCACTGGAAAAATTATTGGATTTGGCGCCAGACAAATTGCTAAAAACGATAAGTCTCCAAAATATATTAACTCTCCGGAGAATGATATTTATGTAAAAAGTAAAATATTATACGGTTCCTATTTCGCAAGAACTGCTATTGATAAATTAAATGAATGTTTATTGGTGGAAGGTTATACCGATGTCGTAAGCTTGCACCAAGCTGGTATTGAAAATGTGGTGGCAAGTGGTGGTACTTCATTAACCATTGATCAGTTAAGACTAATTAAAAAGTACACCCAAAACCTCACTATTATTTACGATGGTGATGCAGCTGGTGTGAAAGCTGCTTTACGTGGACTAGACATGGCTTTGGAGGAAGGACTGAACGTGCAATTGGTATTGATTCCAGACAAAGAAGATCCAGATAGTTATGTAAACAAAGTGGGGCCAGATGCCTTTAGAGAATTTGTGCAATCTGCCAAAAAGGATTTTGTATTATTTCAATTAGAGGTTCAATTAAAAGAAGTAGGTGGAGATTTAAATAAAAAGAATGCTTTAGTGAATCAAATTGCTGAAACACTTAGCAAAATTAATAAACCTGAAGATTTTACCAAGCTTCAAGAATATGTTAGGAAATGCTCTTCCCTATTGCGTATTGACGAAACAGGATTAACTCAGTTAGTCAATAAGTTTAAGCGCGATAAAATGGTGAAGGAAGAAAAGAAAATGTCATATGACGAAGCGGCCATCTTAATGCCTAGCTTCCCCAACCAACAAGAACAACAAGAAGATACAGACTTATTTACTGATAAAGATTTAGCACACGAGAAGAACTTAGTAAAATTAATAATTGACTACGGCAATGAGCTTACTAAGGAAAATAAATTAGTAGCACAATGGATATTCGACGAAATAGAATCCTTCCCTCTGGAAAATGAGGACATGGTTTATTTGATAGAAGCTTATAAAAAATGGTTTTATGCAGGAAAGTTACCGAATGCCAAAACCTTACAATACCACGAAGATGAAAGGGTTCAAAAATGGGTGGTTAGTTTATTTGAGCCGGACCACGAATTAAGTCAAAGATGGAATGAGAAATTAGGCAAGCCCGAACGTGTTGAAGAAAAAGACATTATCAATGAAATTGAAATTGGTTTAATGTACTTTAAATTAAGAAAGGTTAAAAAGATGATTAGTCAAAATCAAATAGACCTTGAAGCAGCCCCTGAAAAAGAACAAATACAATTACTACAAATACATAAGCATTTAAAAGATGTAGAGCGTGAGTTGACGCAAGGTATAGGAACTGTAATCTTAAAATAAATTTCAATAAAAAGGCTCCAAAATTGGAGCCTTTTTATCATAAGAGCGTAAATTTATTATTTTTTATATTTTATAAAAAAATAATAAATTACTACTTCTCAGACGGGCTATTTTTCCCGGCCAATAATTTTTCCAAAGTAGCTTCTAAACGCTTTAATTTTGTCTCTTCTTTCTTAGCGCCTTGAATCCAACTTAAATATTCTTTTTGATTCAATATAGACAAAGATGTAAAGAATTCTCTAGCCTCTTCATGTGCTGCAAATAATTTATCCAATTCTATAGGAAGTGCAATTAATCTTTTTTCAAAGTCGTCTACTTTAATATCTGCTGCTTTAAATTCAACAAAAGTTCTGTTTCTGTTAGGTATTTGGTCTAATTTCTTAAAACGCATTGCAGTCCAAACATGGTCTAGTGTTACTTGTCTTACAGCCTCATATTCATTCTTTGACAAGATCTCCCAACTAGCATCTCTATTCAAATCCGATACTATTTTAGAAGTAGTCTTAGGGTAAGCGATCCATAATTTACTTTCAGGATGTAAAGCAGAGAATACCTCTTTTAGAATATTGTTGAGTTGTAATTGATTGATAGCAAAAATAAGCGCAAAATCAATTTTTCGAGTCTTTAACAAAGGGGTCAAATTCTTATTATAAGAAAGCTTTGCGAACTGCTTCTCCACAGAAGAAGGCAAGCCCTGAACCAGTAAATTTTTCTCTTCCTTCAATTGCAATTTCTCTAAAATATTCTGATTACCTGACATAGCTTTAAATTTTAAGGACGACGAAGTTACGAAATTCTAATTTCTTATAAAATACAATACCAATGAAATCTTAGAAGAATTTGCTGGGCAAACCCTATTTAAGGTTTCTTATACCTGTTTTTGAAAATAGGCACCTTATTTTCGGTACCCTTTAAAAGCCTTGTGATGTTTTTTTGATGTGTGACAACCACCATCATAGCAACTATAATTGCGAAAAGGCGATACATAGTCTCCTTTTCATTGAAAATAAAAAGGATAAGTACCATAAAAGCCACTCCAGCTAACATGGAGCTTAATGATACAAATCGAGTAGATATTAGTGTAATTAGAAATACGACTAAACAAATCAAAGCAACCACTGGTTGAATAGCCAATGCCATTCCTAAAATAGTAGCCACCCCTTTACCACCTCTAAAGTTGGCAAAAATGGGAAATATATGCCCCAGGACTGCCACCATTCCTAGCGCAATCATGAAGTTGGTCCTAGCCAATTCGTTAGTTAAATAATAAGGGATAAGAATGTATAATGAAGTAGCTACAACGCCTTTGGTCACATCGACCAACATAACGAAGCTGCCCCATTTTGAACCTAATACCCTAAAAGTATTAGTTGCTCCAGCATTACCACTACCATAATCTCTGATGTCTATACCAAAGACAGATTTACTCACCCACACTGCTGTAGGAATAGATCCGATGATATAAGCTAGAATAATTAGAATAATTTCCGTCATAGTGCGATTTTCTTGGGAGGCAAATATACGACGAAAAAAATTAATGATTTGTTAACAGGGCTATATTAGACAAGATTAAGAAAAGTTAAACAATAAACTCACCCACCCATTGAGGGGCCTTGCTTTTTGAAAATGCCATCCATTTTCGGTAGCCAATTGTATCATATCTACTTGATCTTCAATAAGTAAGCCACTTAATACCAAAATCGAAACTGGACTTGCTAATTGGGTTAATTCGGACATATTAGCCTCTATGATATGTCTATTTACATTGGCTAAAATAATTTCAAATTGCTTGTTTTGGAAGGCTGATTCCACTTTATTGATGGTAATTAATTGACAATCATTGTTTTGAATGTTTTCCATGGCATTTTCGATACACCAATCGTCGTTATCTACAGCCAAGACAGATGATGCACCCAACTTTTCGGCTAGGATAGCGAGTATACCTGTACCCGTTCCAAAGTCATAAACCGACTTCTCTTTAAAGTTGATTTCTTCCATAAGTTCAATCACGGAGAAAGTAGTCGCATGATGCCCAGTACCAAAGCTCATTTTAGGTGTTATTTTGATCTCATATTGGACTGCTGGCTCAAAAGAAGGATGAAAATGGGCACGTATTCCTACAAAATTAGCTACCCTTACTGGCTCAAAATTAGATTCCCATACTGCATTCCAATTTTCTTCTTTAATAACTGATTTAGAATAAGTTAAATGATGTTGATTAAATATTATTTCTAATTCTTTTTCTATCTCCTGCCCCTCAAAATCTGTCAATAAAATATAAGTTTTACAAAAACCAGCCCCTGCACCTAGTCCATTAGACATTTCCACTCCATCATTAATGCCTTGGCTCGCCTCCTCCTCATTAAAACCGTCGAATCCTAGGTCCGCTAATTGCGCAACAAGGATGTCAAATTGGTCTTGGGAAGTAAAATGAAAGGCTATTTGAATGTATTGTTTAGACATGGGGTTGTTATAGGGAGTCTTATAGTGGTAAAGATATAATTCTAAGATGATTAAATATTAATCTGAGGCGAGGATTAGGTATTTATTCAGCATAACATTTTGGAGTACTAAAATGCCCTCCCATATTCTGGGAAGGCATTTATATAATTTAAATTCTAAGCTTTAAAAATCGCAGAAAAATTAACCTTGTTGTGGACCGCGGTCTTCACGAGGCGCTTGCTCTGGACGAGGCAACAAAGCTTTATGGCTTAGTTTGAACTTACCTGTTTTAGGATCCAAACCAACCAATTTCACTTTTACCACATCACCTTCGTTGAAGATACCTTCCATAGTTTCCAAGCGCTTCCAGCTTATTTCACTAATGTGTAATAAACCTTGTTTGCCTGGCATGAATTCTACGAAGGCTCCAAACTCTTTCACACCCTTCACTACCCCTTCGTACTCATCTCCAATTTCTGGAACAGCTACGATACCGTTAATCCATTTAACAGCAGCATCCAAACTATCTTTATTTGCAGAGAAGATACTTACTTCACCATGGTTCCCTACTTCTTCAATATTAATAGTAGCACCAGTTGTTCTTTGCATTTCTTGAATAATCTTTCCACCTGGTCCGATTACCGCTCCGATATATTCTTTATCAATAATTAACTTAACCATTCTTGGTGCATGTGGTTTCACATCTGCACGAGCAGCTGGCATACAAGCATACATCGCATCCAAAATATGTAAACGACCTTTCTTAGCTTGAGACAAAGCTTCACGCATAATGTCCATACTTAATCCGTCTACTTTAATATCCATTTGAACACCACAAATACCATCACGTGTTCCAGTAACTTTAAAATCCATATCTCCTAAATGATCTTCATCGCCTAAGATATCTGTTAAGATGGCATACTTACCATCTTCTCTTGAAATTAATCCCATTGCCACACCACTCACGTGCTTAGGCATTGGTACACCTGCATCCATTAAGGCTAATGAACCAGCGCAAACAGTTGCCATAGAAGATGAACCATTACTTTCCAAAACATCTGAAACGACTCTCAAAGTGTAAGGGAAGGTTGTTGTATCAGGTAACATTTGTTTTAAAGAACGCATCGCTAAATTACCATGCCCTACTTCACGACGACCCACTCCACGCATCATCTTCACCTCTCCTGTTGAGAAGGGAGGAAAATTATAGTGTAAGAAAAATTTAGTGTATTCGGCACTTGCAGCAGTCTCTTGCATTAACTCGTCTAACTTAGTTCCTAAGGTTACTGTAGTTAATGATTGAGTTTCTCCTCTTGTAAATAAAGAAGAACCATGCGGAGTTGGAAGAGGATCAACTTCCATCGCTAATGGACGAACTTGATCTAACTGACGGCCATCTAAACGAATACGCTTGTCTACCATCATATCTCTTACTACTTCCCACTTAAGATCTTCGTAATACTTACCAGCTAATTTCTTTTGCAAGTCTGTAATCTCCGTTCCTAAATGTTCAATGATTTCTTTTTTCAATGCAGTAAATGCATCGCTTCTTTCATGCTTAGCAGAACCCATTTCAGCAATAGCATTTACTTTTGCTTTTGCAAAAGCGTATACTTTATTTTTAATTTCTTCGTCTTGCTCTGGTTTCTTATAATCACGCACTTCAGTAATACCTACCACTTTTCTTAATTCCGCTTGTGCTTTAATTTGCTTGCGTATAGCTTCGTGTGCAATTTCTAAACACTGAACCAATTCTTCTTCAGAACATTCTTTGGCTTCTCCTTCCACCATCATTAAGTTCTTATCAGTTGCTGCAATTAAAAATTCAAAATCTGATATAGCTAATTGCTCTTTAGAAGGATTGATAATAAATTCACCCTTGATACGTCCTATACGAACTTCTGAAATAATTTCTTTAATAGGAATATTAGAAACAGCCAATGCAGCTGAAGCAGCTAAACAAGCCAATGAATCTGGCATTACATTCACATCACTTGATATCAATGATATTAATACTTGTACATCACATAAATAATCTTCAGGGAATAAAGGACGTAACGCACGATCAATTAAACGACTCGTTAAAATTTCATAATCATTTAAGCGCGCTTCTCTTTTAAAGAAAGAGCCTGGGATACGACCCGCTGATGCAAATTTTTCTTGATAATCTACACTTAAAGGAAAAAAGTCTTGACCCTCTTTTGGATCTTTATTGGCAACAACAGTTGCTAATAAAATACAATTTCCTTGTCTTACAGTGACAGCGCCATCTGCTTGACGTGCTAATTTTCCAGTTTCGATGAATACTTCCTGACCAGGATTTATTTCGAATTTTACTGATTTTGGTTGTGCTAACATGTTAATTTTTTTAAATCTTTTCTTTAAAGAATCGATAGTATATAAACGACTAATCCCAACCGTGTTGTACAGTTGGGACAGCCTATAATTAGTTTTTGTTGATTATTTTCTTAAGCCTAATTTTTCAATTAGAGCGCGGTAACCCGTTAGGTTATGTTTTTGTAAATAAACCAATAAACGCTTACGCTGACCCACTAATTGCATCAAACCTCTTTGGGTTGAATGGTCTTTGTGGTTCGCTTTCAGATGACCTGAAATATGCGCAATACGCTCGGTTAATAACGCAACTTGTCCTTCAATTGAACCTGTGTTAGTTGCTTTTCCGCCAAATTCAGCAAAAATGTTTGCTTTCTTTTCTGATGTTAATATAGCCATTGTAGAACTTCTTTTTTTGTAGTTAACTTTTAACTACGGTTTTATTTTTTATTTCGGCTGCGAAGATACGTGGAAAAGGCGTAAATCAATCAAAAATTTCCACGTTTTTTGGGTACTTGGCCCTGTTAAATAGGAATAGATTGTCAGATAAAATGGCATTGAAGTTGATAGACACCACTTTTACTTCGGTGCTATTATTGCTTTTATCTAATATGGAGGCGTTAGAAAGAGCCGATTTTAGTTTATCAATAATTAGGGTCACTTTTTGAAAACTCTTGCGTTTATCAATGGGTATTAACTCAATGGTCGCATTAGAATTTGTTTGACTTAACAGACTGTAATTGAAGTCTTTATCGTAGTTACCTGCTAATAATTTTTGAGGACTTAAGGTTTGATCGGACTCTGCAACACTTGACTTAGAAATGGTATTTACCCCGTCAAAATTGTAGATGGTTTTGCCATCACAAAGAATTTCCATGACCCCTTGCTTTAAGTAATATTTATCCCCTTTCATCTTCAAACTTATCTGCTTGGTTCCCAATGCTTTACCCTTATTATTTTTAGAAACCATTTGTATGGTAACCATCATCCCCTTAGAATCTTTCACTTTTGACCCAATTTGGTCTAAAATAGCTTTTGCGGCATTCTCCTTTTGGGCCGAAACAGCTAAACTGGTCAAAAGCAATATAAAAGCTATGGGGGATCTCATATTATAGTAATTATGTACACTAAGGTGTTTGACAAATTTAAAGGATCGATGTTTAAACCAATATTAAATTTATGCTAAATAAATATTAGTCTAGGTTTTTTAAAAAGGTATTTAAATCGGCTTCTGTCTTGTATAAAACCTCCCTTGGCTTGCTTCCCTGACTTGGACCTACTAAACCAGCCGATTCTAACTGATCCATTACCCTGCCGGCTCTATTATAGCCCAATTTCATTCGACGTTGTATTAAGGAGGTAGAACCCATTTGAGCACTTACAATAAGTCTGGCTGCTTCTTCAAACAACACATCTCTGGCTCCTGAATCAAAATTGCCTGCATCCATTTCTTTTTCATCTACATACTCTGGTAATAAAAATGCCTGAGGGTACCCTTTTTGTTCTGCTATAAAAGAACACACACGATCTACTTCTGGAGTATCCACAAAAGCACATTGCAAACGAGTAATCTCTCCATTGTAACTCACCAACATGTCTCCTTTTCCTATTAATTGTTCCGCACCACCTGCATCTAAAATAGTTCTGCTATCAATTTTGCTAGAAACTTTAAAGGCAATACGTGCAGGGAAATTTGCTTTAATAGTTCCTGTAATAATATTCACACTCGGTCTTTGTGTAGCAATGATTAAATGTATTCCCACCGCTCTAGCCAATTGCGCTAAACGTGCAATGGGCATTTCTACTTCCTTGCCTGCTGTCATAATTAAATCGGCAAATTCATCTACTACTAAAACAATAAAGGGTAAAAATTGGTGCCCCTTTTCTGGATTCAAACGGCGTGCCGTAAATTTCTCATTGTACTCTTTAATATTTCTACACCCTGCCTCTTTTAATAAATCATACCTATTATCCATTTCAATACACAATGCATTTAAGGTATTGATTACTTTTTTTGTATCTGTTATAATCGCATCTTGTTCTCCAGGTAATTTTGCTAAGAAATGCTTTTCAATAACACGGTATAAACTCAATTCCACTTTTTTAGGATCCACCAATACAAATTTTAATTGAGATGGATGTTTCTTATATAATAAGGAAACCAAGATTGCATTTAATCCTACTGACTTTCCTTGACCTGTAGCCCCTGCCATTAATAAGTGCGGCATACTTGCAAGGTCAACAATGAAATTTTCGTTGTCAATTTTTTTACCAATAGCAATGGGTAATGAAAATTTACTGGTCTGAAACTTTTCACTAGCTAATAAAGTTTTCATACTCACCACAGACTTCCTAATATTTGGCACTTCAATACCAATGGTCCCCTTCCCTGGGATTGGCGCTATAATACGTATACCCAATGCAGCCAAGCTTAAAGCAATATCATCCTCCAAGTTCTTAATCCTACTAATACGCACGCCAGGCGCTGGTACAATTTCATATAAAGTTACTGTTGGCCCCACTGTAGCAGCAATGCGCTGAATAGCAATATCGTAATTTTTAAGTGTCGCAATAATTTGATTTTTATGCGTCTCTAGTTCTTCTGGATCCTGTACAATTTTTTCACTGCCATGTGTCTCTAATAAATTAAGCGATGGGTACTTGTAATTTTTTAAATCAAGTGTTGCATCATACGCAGTCCCAATACTTCCTACTGGCACAATTACTTCTTTGGTAACAGGCTTAATTTCTAAATCAAGATCTTCTAACAATTCTCCATTAAAATCTTCAATATTCATTTCAACATTTGCCGGCTTTACAATTTCCTCAACAGGCAAAGGTTCGTTCATATCAAGTAGCGTTGGTACTAAAGCTTCCCTTTCTTGTTCCAATATTTTTTCATTCTCTAAACTCAATTCATCAAAAGAATCAACAGCATCAATTTCTGTACTATTTTTATCTTCATTACTTGAATTTAATTTATTTCCGCCCATGAGTGGCGCATTTTCTGCATTTAAATCCCACTCTTGTTTTACTGCAAGCTCATCTCCTAGAATATCTGCATCCCCACTATCAAAATCTGCATGCTTCTTTTTAGGAATTAAAAAATTAAAACTTGGCACATTGAATGATGGATTAAACCTCCAAATAAAATAGCTAAAGCCTGCTACTAATAATAAAGCCCCTGTTCCAAAACTACCTACCCACTTTATTAACCAACTACTACTATATTCTCCTAAGGCTCCTCCCCAAGAAAAACTGGCACCAGATGCTACAAAAGCAAAACAAGTACTTATCACCAGTAAGCCTAGAATTACATATCTAATATTTCGCCATAAACTAAAAATGGGTTTAGTGAAAAACAAATTAACCCCTAATACAAAAAAGAAAGTGCAAAATAAATAAGCAGCTACACCAAATCCATTAAACATAATTTGATAGGCTACGAAAGCACCTATATACCCCATTAAATTATTAGCCTTTAAATCATTTATTGAAAATAAATGAGTACGCCATAATTGCACCATATCTTGATCGTCCTGCCAGGTAAATAAATAAGAGGTAAATGCTACAAACAGAAATAAAGTAATCAATAAACTCGCCACCCCCAGAATTTTTGAAGTTCTCTCGTCTTTCACTACATCGGTAACCGATACAGCTGCTTCTTTATCAGGATTTAAATTCTCCTCGCTAATTTTAGGTTCTTTTTTACTTTTCAGGGTATTTGCCATGGTAACAAATATAAGTTATCCCAATAGGAAGAAAAAGGAATTTTAACGAATGTGTAAAATTGAAAAAAACGGTGCCTACTTATCCACTTTATGGAGACTTTTATGAGTCTTTACTTTGGTAAACCACCCTAGCCCAATTCAACCAACCTAGTATAAAACACAAACCACCTAGGGGTGTTAGGGGGCCTATATAACGAATCAATGGATGATCTGCAGGAGATAGCAAAGTTAGTATGTACAAAGAACCGCTAAAAAATAAAGTACCTACCATAAAAAAACGAGCAGCCCATCCTATCCCTTTTTGAGATGCTACATTTATTTTATGCTGACTACCATAAAGCGATAAAGCAATTAAAGCCAATGCATGCATAAATTGATACCTAACTCCTGTTTCAAATATTTGTAGTTTTTCACTACTCACCATTGATTTTAAAGCGTGTGCACCAAATGCGCCTAGCATTACAGAAAATGCGGCAAATGACAATCCCCAAATGATTATTTTACGATGCATGCTTTTGCATTAATTTTTTCAAACCTGCTTCTGTGATTTGATCACTTGTAAGTCTGTAATGCGCTTGTTGATAAAACGCATGTCTTTCGACTAATTTATCTTGAATAAAACTGGCAATTTGATTATCGTTTAAAGAAGCAATCAAAGGGCGTTGCTCTTTTTCAGGAGCTAATCTTTTTACCAAAACCTCTACCGACTCGTCCAGCCAAATGACAACGCCTTCTTTTTTCATCCATTGCATATTCTCTTGAAAACAAGGCGTACCGCCTCCTGTAGCAATTACAAATTTTTTCTTCTCTTTAAACCATCGCAAAATTTTAGCTTCTATTTTTCTAAAATACTCTTCCCCATCCTCATTAAAAATTTCTGCAATCGATTTTTCTTCGTTCATTTCAATGAGCTGATCCAAGTCGTATCCAACACATTTATTCCATTTAGCCATTTTTTGCGTCCAATAGGTTTTCCCCGCCCCCATCATTCCAATCAAAAATATTTTATCAGCAGCCATGTTCCTCTTTTTTCTCGTTTTCTATACTCATTAATTGTTATCAACTATTTAAATGCATTGAAGCCTGTTATATCCATTCCAGTAATTAATAAATGTATATCATGCGTACCTTCGTATGTTATTACGCTTTCTAAATTCATCATATGTCTCATTACTGAATACTCACCTGTAATACCCATACCGCCTAACATTTGTCTAGCATCTCTTGCAATTTGTGTAGCGATTTCGCAACTATTCCTTTTTGCCATACTTACTTGCTGAGGCGTAGCACGACCTTCGTTCATTAATACTCCTAAACGCCAAACCATTAATTGGCCCTTGGTAATCTCAGTAACCATTTCGGCTAATTTTTTTTGCTGCAATTGAAATGCGCCAATTGGTTTTCCAAATTGCATTCGCTCTTTACTATAACGCAATGCTGTGTCATAACAATCCATCGCTGCACCTAATGCACCCCAAGCAATACCATACCTAGCTTTACTCAAGCAACCTAATGGCCCTTTTAATCCTTTCACATTTGGTAATATATTTTCTTTGGGCACTTTCACATTATCAAAAACAAGTTCGCCAGTGGCACTCGCTCTTAAACTCCATTTTCCATGGGTGGTGGGAGTCGTAAATCCTTCCATACCTCTTTCCACGATGACACCCGTAATTTCTCCTGCTTCATTTTTTGCCCATACCACTGCTACTTGCGCAAAAGGTGCATTGCTGATCCACATTTTGGCTCCATTTAAAATAAAATGATCACCGGCATCTTTAATATTGGTAAGCATACTAGATGGATCTGATCCATGATCGGGCTCTGTTAAACCGAAGCAACCCAGCCATTCTCCGGAAGCTAATTTGGGTAAATATTTTTTCTTTTGTGCTTCATTTCCATAAGCATAAATGGGAAACATGACCAAAGAACCTTGCACACTCGCAGTACTTCTTACACCACTATCTCCTCTCTCTAACTCTTGCATCATGATGCCATAACTTATATAATCCAATCCGCCTCCACCATATTCAACAGGAACTGTTGGGCCAAAGCAACCCATATCTCCTAATTGCTTAACAATTTGTACAGGGAATTCGGAACGCTGCGCATAGTCTTCAATAATAGGAGAAATTTCTTTTTTTACATAATCTCTTACTGCCGTTCTTACCATTAAGTGTTCTTCACTCAACAATTCATCTAATTGATAATAATCGGGAGACTCAAATAAATCGGTTCTAACTGCCATAAATTTAATTTTAGTGAAAAAACAAACCGCCTCAAAGATAACTCAAACGGTAGTAAAATTGTTGTAAAATTATTTAAGTAAGCTTTTCATTTCAGCGGCATACTGCTGAGCAGCGATGGCCGCTTTTTCAGCAAAATCATTTTCACTACTTGCGAAAATGATAGCTCTGCTTGCATTTACTAATAAGCCCACTTCTTTATTCTTCCCATACTTAGTCACTTCTTCCAAACTACCACCTTGTGCACCTACGCCAGGTACCAAAATAAAATGTGCAGGAATTATTTTTCGGATACTTTCAAATTCTTTTGCCTTAGTGGCGCCTACTACAAACATCACTTGATCTGCCGATCCCCAAGTAGCAACTTGCTCTAAAACGGATTCATATAAATATTGTCCGGAGGCTAATTTTTGTTGCTCAAAGTTTTGACTCCCTTCATTGGAAGTTAAACCAAGAACAATAGTACACTTATTAGTATAGGCTAAAAATGGATCGATACTATCTTTTCCCATATAAGGCGCTACCGTAATTGCATCAAAGGGTAAAATTTCAAAAAATGTTTTAGCATAATGTGCAGATGTATTTCCTATATCCCCTCTTTTCGCATCAGCAATGGTGAAATGACTGCTAGGAATATGCGCTAAAGTTTCTTCTAAAGCTTGCCAGCCTTTCACACCCATAGACTCATAAAAAGCAGTGTTGATTTTATAACTTACACAATGTGCAGCAGTCGCATCAATAATGGCTTTGTTAAAATCGATTACCCCTTTAGCATCCTTTGAAAACCCCTTGGGTAATTTATCGCAATCTGAATCTAATCCTACACATAAATAAGATTGTTTCTTTACAATTTCACCCACCAGATTCGTTTTTGTCATGCTGTATTATTAAGCTATTGCAAATTTAGCCAAAAGCATGCAAGATGCCAATTATGGATTAACTTTGGGTATGATTAAAACAATAAAAGCCCCCTTTTTCATTGCGCTAGTCTGTATGGGTTTATTAGCCGCTTGTAACAGTCAGCCCAATGTTGACTTGGCAGACAATGCCCTAGATGGAGGAAGATATTTTATAGAGAACTGCATGCAAGGCGATTTTAAAAAAGCTAAAAATTATTTAGTAGAAAGCCCCCAAAATGAAGCCATTTTTGATACCCTATCGGCACATTATTATTTATTAGACAAAGAAGGAAGACAGCAATTAAGACAAGCTTCTATCCAAATTAACGAAGTAAGCAGTATTGACGCGACCCATAGTATAATAGACTATCAAAACTCTTTTGACAAAATTCCAATGAAAATGAGTGTGATAGCAACCCCAAAGGGCTGGAAAGTAGATCTTCAATATTCTTATCCCCAAAAAGAAAAATAAAAGATAAAATAGTATATTTGCCTACCGAAAGGCACACCTTAAAATTATAAATTATACAATGGAAGCGCAAAAAAACACAAAAAAATACTGGGCACTTTGTTTTACTTGGACTGTTATTTTAATTACGCTATTTGCGTTGCATAGAGAATTTTTCTGGCTAGCACTTCCTGGCACATTGACATACTTTGCAAAAGGAATGGATTTACTATAAATTGATAAAAAACTTCCCTATAAAAAAAGCCCTGTTCTACTTTAGAATGGGGCTTTTTTATGCAGTAATTTGAAAATTACTTCTTAGCTAACGTTTACTTCAACACAGATAAGGCAGCATCTACATAGCTAAAATTTTCTGGCTGTGAATGATGTATAGGCTTAATCACTTTTGATTCCCCTAAGCGAACCACTACTGCATTTTTATCTTTAATTACATATACATATTGCCCGAACAAACCGTTTTGCGCAGCTACTTTAAATCCTTTATGATTAAAAATCCAATATTGATAGCCATAAAAATCTACAGGGTTATTATTTTCATAAGTGTCTTTTAAGTAGGTAGCAGGCGTAGTTGCTGCTTGCACATAATTTTCAGAAACAATTTGTTTATTGCCCCACTTCCCATTATTCAATACCAGTTGCCCAAACCTTGCATAGTCTCTGGCAACACCATTAAAACAACAAAATGCTTTTTCATGTTTTTTATCCCCATCTAAAAGCCATAGTGCATCTGCTTCTGCACCCATTGGTTTTAGGAAACGCTCACTTACTAAATGGGAAATATTATCTCCAAATGCTTTTTCTACCACAAATCCTAACACCTGTGTATCTGCACTGCGATATTGCCAAGTAGTTCCTGAAGGCTCTTGGTATTTTAATTTATCAATTAATAACTGTTCATCATCTCCATAATAGGCAGTTGCATTTAAACTAAAATAGCCAGCATCAAATTCTTTGTAATTAGTGCCGGAACTCATGGTAAGCAAATCTTTAATGCGTACTTTTTCTAAGCCGCTTGTTTTAAAGTGTGGCACATAATTGCCTACTGGTTCATCCAGTGATTTTATTTTCCCTTCATCAAGTGCAATCCCAATTAATAAAGATATAATACTTTTAGCAGCAGAAAAGGATCCACTAATAGTTTTTGCATCATAGCCATCCCAATATTTTTCATAAATTAATTTTCCATTTTGAATCACTAAAAACGCGTGCGTATTATTAGAGTCTATAATGGTCATTAAAGAATCAGGAATAACCCCTTTATTATAATTGGAATCTAAAGGCCAATATTGAGGTGACCCTCCACTTGCCACTAAACGAGTTGGGTGGGTTTTATAATCATAAATAGTATGCTTACCCCACAATGCAAAATTTCTTAAATGTGACAATTGTGGCGTAAATGATAGGCCGCCTAATACAATTACGATTAAGACAAGGCCAATGATTATTTTTTTTAGCATATGATGAAAAAGTTTGGTTTATTTGCAATCTGTTTCAACTGAATTCAAAATAATTTGTTATTCAATAAACACATTCGCAGTACTAATTTAAATAAATTAATTAAGATAATATGTATTCAAGCCAATTTCAAGAAATAATTAACAGAAGAAGATCTAATAGAAAATTTGACCCCCTAGTGGAAGTGCCTGACGATGTCATTAAAAAGAGTATAGAGCGCGCTATCCTATCTCCTAATAGCAGTAATATGCAACTTTGGGAATTTTATTGGATTAAATCAGACGAAGAAAAGAAAAAATATGAAGCTTTATGCCTTGGACAATCGGCCGCTAAAACAGCTAAACAAATTGTGGTTTTTGTTACTAGAAAAGATTTATGGCAAAAACGCGCTAAATGGAATTATGACAGATTAAAAGCGGGCATCAATGGAGAACCTTCTAAATTAGAAAAAAGAGGCTTGGATTACTATGGTAAGCTTATGCCCTTAGCCTACCGATCTGATATTTTTGGCGTTTTTGCCTTTATAAGAAGATGCATTAGTTTTTTTATGGGAATTTCAAAACCATTTATGCGTTTCGGCGGAAAAGCGGATCAAAGAATTACAGTTCATAAATCTTGTGCATTAGCGGCACAAACTTTCATGTTGTCCATTGCTGCAGAAGGTTTTGAATCCTGCCCGATGGAAGGATTTGATCAAATTAGGGTTAAGAAAGTATTGCAACTACCTGCAGGTGCAGAAATTAATATGATTATTGGCGTTGGAAAAGGAACCGAACAAGGCATATGGGGTCCTCGCTTTAGAGTGCCCTATGAAGAAGTCGTATTTGAGCGTTAAAAAATTATAGAGTGAAAGGATTGTAGTTTTTATATTTTATAAAAAATGACAATACTAAAAGCTAAAATACTTTGAACCGTTCGAAACTTTCTTTGGTCAACTTTTCACGATCGTCGGGGTGGGCAATATCAATCAAGAGCTTCGCTCTTTGGCGAAGGTTTTTGCCATATAAATAAGCAACGCCGTATTCAGTAACCACATAATGCACATGACCTCTTGTAGTCACTACCCCTGCTCCTTGTTGTAAATAAGGAACTATTTTAGATTTCCCTTTTTGAGTTCTACTGTTTAAAGCAATAATGGGCTTACCTCCTTCACTCAACGCCGCGCCGCGCATAAAATCCATTTGTCCTCCAATGCCACTGTATTGATACATACCAATACTGTCTGCGCAAATTTGTCCAGTTAAATCTACTTCAACTGCACTATTTATAGCAATTACTTTTGGATTACGTCTTATCACATGAGGATCATTCACATAATCAATATCTAAAAAAGCAAAAGCTGGATTATCGTCAATGTAATCGTATAATTTTTTTGTGCCTAATGCAAAAGAGGTAACTAATTTATTAGGGTGAATTTTTTTCTTTGAATTATTTATAATGTCTTTTTCAAACAAATCAATTACACCATCACTAAACATTTCAGTGTGCATTCCTAAATTTTGGTGGCTAAATAAAGATTTCAACACTGCATCAGGGATTGCCCCAATGCCCACTTGCAAGGTACTGCCATCATCAATTAAAGAAGCTACATGCTCCCCTATTTTTAATTCTTCAGGAGTAATCATAGCGCCATAATTAACTTCTGGTAATGCTTCATCATGAAAAACCATTGCAGCAAAACGATCTGTATGTATCATTCCATCCCCATGTGTTCTAGGCATTTTAGGATTTACTTGTGCAATAATGATGGGAGCACAATTAACTGCAGTACGTGCAACATCGACAGAAGTTCCTAAAGTGCAATACCCATGAATATCTGGAGGTGATACTTGCACCAAGGCCACATCTACTGGCAAAACCGATCTCATCATGTCAGGAATATCACTTAAAAATGCAGGAATAAAATCGGCACGTCCCTCTTTAACCGCTTCCCTTACTGGTTCAGAAACAAATAGCGAATTAATATGAAAAGATTTTTCATATCCTTTTTTTGCAATTTCTACATCTCCTTGTAAAGTAATTGAAATTAACTCTACTCCTTCTAATCTATTTTTATGCTTGGTCAATTCTCTTAATAAAAATAAAGGTGTGCAAGCACTTCCATGCACAAATACACGCTGTCCACTTTTTATTAATCCCAAAGCCGCTTGCGCTGTTGTATAATTATAAGGATGTATCATGTAGTTGATGCGATTTATCGATTGTAAAATAAAGGCCTTACTAAAGCAAAAAACATGATATATATCAACAGCTCAATTGATTTTGAATAGGTTTACTTTTTTATAAATAAAAAGACCGCTATAAAAGCGGTCTTACTAATTTTATGTTGAATAGCATTCGAAGCAGAAAACTACCAGAAGTTATTTTGCTGGAGTAATAATAATGTTTCTATATTCAATAGGGCCATGATCTCCTTGCATCATAATTGGACCTGGCTCTCCTTCGTTACTATCCATCGCACCTCCTGTAACACCTGGTATTTGTTGATTATAAATTACTGTCGTACCATTTAATACTACCGTAACCAGTCTTCCCACTAATGTAATGTCATATGATTGCCATTCTCCCGCATCTTTCGCCATGTTAAATAAAGGATCTATAAATCCATAAATGCCTCCTAAATAAATATTAAGGGGCTCTTTACCTTTGCTATCTTCCACTTGCACTTCATACCTGCCTCTTAAATAAACACCACTATTGCTTTCTTTAGGATAACGAAATTCAATATGCAATTTGAAATCATTAAATGTTTTTGTAGTTCTGATATTGGAACCAGAACGAGGACTTTTCAATACGCCATTCTCCACCATCCATTGATTGGTTTTACCCAATGCTTCCCATCCCTCTAAATTTTTACCATTGAATAAGTGGATTGGAGTTCCCCATATTGGTTTTTTAGTGGAAATTAAACGAGGGGCTCGAACTCCTGTAAAAGTGAAAGTTTTGCCTAATGGGCTAATGATGGTTCCTTCCAACTTATCATCTTTAAGAGTTGCTTCAAAATACATTTCTTTATCACTCACGTCAAATTGAGTGGGTATATGAAAATTCACTTTGCCTTCTTTGAAAAAAACTTCTGAGATAGGTCGTGCGCTGCCAGATTCCCATACGAAATGACCTGTTAATGTTTTGATACCTGAATGTCTTACTTCCAACCAAGAAGCTCCCATACGCCCCCCCATATTCACTGTTAGGTCCCATCTACCTTCAATAGGCTCCAATTTGATTTCTGCCGCAGCAAATAATTTTTGATTCGAAATAATAGCCATAGAAGCAATTATTAATAGGGATAAGCAATACTTTTTCATTTAGAATTAAATTAAGTGTAAAAATGAGATTTAAATGTAAGAAAATATAGATTAGAAACCTCTCTTTTTGTCAATATTTTGATAAGTGGCTAATGCTTTTCTTTTCATATTATCAAAAAAACAGATTAGCTTTAAGATGCAAAAAAAATAATTGAAATGAATACAAAAAAACTGATTTCATGGTTACTAATAATAGTAGCCCCTTTACTTTCATTGGCGCAACAAACAACCTTGTATCCCAATGATTACTTAACCCCCGAATTTCATGCAGGACGCAGAGCAGCCTTCAAAGAAAAATTATCCCAAAATGGTGTAGGTATTTTCTTTGCTTCTCAAGTTCGTGTTAGAAATAACGACGTAGATTATTTATATGCACAGAGCAAAAACTTCTATTACTTTACAGGCCTTGAAGAATCTGATGCCCTTTTATTATTGTTCAAACAACCGGTAACTATTTTAAATAAAACCGGTACTGAATTTATTTTTGTAAAAAACAGAGACCCTCAAAAAGAATTGTGGACTGGAAAAATATTAGGTGTTGAAGGGGTGAAAGAACGTTACAAAATGGAGAACGTATTTACCAACGATCAGTTTACACCAGGAACCTTTGACTTTTCAACTATAGATTCCATTTATAGCGCTTATCGTGGCGAAGGTATTTTTTCTAAATACAAGCGTGCAGAAGATCCGCTTACGCATATGGCAAATATAGTTGACAGTGTTATTGTTGCACAAAACAAACCCATCGCTAGCAGAAGTACTCAAATGATACTAAGTAGCTTAAGAGGTATCAAGCAACCAGAAGAGATTACCTTGATTACTAAAGCAGCAGCTATAAGCGCTGAAGGACATAACGACGTTATGAGAGCCATTAAGCCTGGTATGACTGAATACCAAGCACAAGCCATATTGGAGTATCATTTTAAATATAATGGTTCTGAGTATCCAGGTTACCCTAGCATTAATGGTGCTGCAGAAAATGCCTGTGTATTACATTATGAAACCAATACAAAATTGATGAACGATGGCGATATGTTATTAAGTGATTGCGCAGCAGAATATCATGGCTATAGCGCAGACGTTACAAGAACTGTTCCTGCTAATGGAAAGTTTACGGATGCACAAAAAATTATTTATGAGTTAGTATTAAAAGCGCAAGATGCAGGTATTGCAGCATGTATTCCTGGCGCACCATTTGGAGCTGCTGATGCTGCTGCAAGAAAAGTAGTGAACGAAGGGCTAATTCAATTAGGTATTGCTGCTAATGATACTGAAGCAAGGAAATATTTTCCGCACAGCACTTCTCATCATTTAGGATTAGATGTACATGATATGGGGCCTCGCACATTATTACCTGGTGTTGTATTAACGGTGGAACCAGGTATTTATATTCCTCCTGGAAGTAATTGCGATAAAAAATGGTGGAGTATTGGAGTAAGAATTGAAGATGATATTTTAATTACTGAAACAGGTAATAAAAATTTGTCTGCAGGTTCACCCCGCACAGTTAGTGCTATTGAAAAAATGGCAAAAGAGAAAAGTATATTTAAAAAATAAATACGGTTTAATAGCTTTATTGAAATAAAAATCCCTCCTGAATTTCGGGAGGGATTTTTTTGTGGAGTCGAGGGGAGTCGAACCCCTGTCCAAACAATGTTACCATTGGTCTTCTACATGCTTATTGTTTTATTACTTGTCGGCGAATAGCAGGAAAAACACAAACCAATTATTCGCTTAGCTGGATAGTACT
>CAINWZ010000009.1 GCA_903854725.1 uncultured Bacteroidota bacterium | reverse complement strand
TTTTTTAGATTTAATCCTCGCATTGAACCAGGATCGGAAGTGGTGCTACCAGAAGGTGCTCCAAGAAAAGATGCAATGACTGCCATTTTACAATATGTAACTATTCTAGCACAAATTGGAACATCGGTAGCTACTTTAAAATTATTAACGAAGTAATTATTCCCCAATAGTTTAATATAAGAAATTATGGCTGAACAAAATTCTACAGTACAAATTGAAAATGATGAAATTTCCTTAAAGGAGCTTATCATGAAAATAAAAGAGTGGTACCAATTTTTATTGACCAAGTGGAAATTAATATTACTCGCTGGTATTATTGGTGGACTGATTGGATTTACTTACGCGTTTTTTCAAAAACCAACTTATAAAGCCGCATTAACTTTTGCATTGGAGGAAGAAAAAAGTGGAGGTGGAGGTTTGGGCGGTGCTTTAGGTTTGGCAAGCCAATTTGGAATTGATTTAGGTTCAAGTGGGGGGGGTGCTTTTTCTGGCGCTAATTTAATTGAACTAATGAAGAGTCGAAAATTAGTTGAAAAAACTTTATTGTCGCCAATAGAAGTAAATGGGAAAACAAAAAGTTTAGTTGAATACTATTTGGAATTTAATGAAATGAAAAAAGGATGGGATGAAAAACCATTATTAAAAAATTTGAATTTCCCAGTAGATGCTGATAGAACCCATTTTACTTTACAACAAGATTCTATTCTAAAGAATTTATCAGCTGGCTTTATCAAAACCGATTTAGTTATTTCACAAAAGGATAAGAAAGTAAGCATATTAAGTATTGAGATGAATTCAATTAACGAGCAGTTTGCAAAAGTTTTCTGTGAGACTATCGCTAAAGAAACTTCTGAATACTATGTTGAAATAAAAAGTAAGAAATCGAAAATGAATGTTGAAATTCTGCAACATCAAGCAGATAGCATTCGTGCCGAACTTAATAGTGCTATTACTGGCGTTGCAGCTGCATCAGACAATGTGTTTAATTTGAATTCGGCTATGAATGTTAAAAGAACCCCAAGTGCGCGCAGGCAAGTAGATGTCCAAGCCAATACAGCTATACTTACTCAACTAGTTGGCAATTTAGAACTTGCTAAAGTTACTTTAAGAAAAGAAACCCCCTTATTACAAATCATTGATCGCCCTATTTTCCCATTAGAAAAAGAAAAGGTAGGCAAGTTAAAGTCACTTATTTTAGGTGGCTTTTTGGCTGGCTTCTTAACCATATTGTATTTAGTATTTTCGAGTTTATATAAAAAATTGATTGCTTAGTTACAATTCAATCCCCCCGTTGAATGAATTTAAATCAAACATCTATGTTTAAAAATTTTAGTATTGTCCCACGTTGGATCATATTCTCATTAGACATTGGGGGAACTTTGTTTTCGCTTTTTTTAGCAATAGCTATCAAGCAAAACTTAACTTTAGTGGGGTTAAGCTGGGAAGCTGTTCTTAATACTTTTGTATTGGTTTTTATAACCAATGCCTTGGTGTTTACCTCCATTAAAACCTATTCAGGTATTGTAAGGTACACAGGTATACAGGATGCTTTTAGAATAAGTATCTCTGTAATTGGGTCTGCAGCCATTTTATTTATTGTAAACAGTGTTTCTTATCGCTATAGTCAAGAATTTGTATTAAGCAGTGTGGTGGTAATTGTATATGCAGGTTTTAGTTTTTTAATATTGGTTAGCTACCGCGTACTTGTAAAGTTTTTATTTGCCTATGCCAAAAACTACAAAATGAAAAAGAAGAATGTAGTTATTTTTGGTGCAGCTGATACGGGTGTGGCCACACAAAGAGTATTGGAAAATGACGGGGCGTCAAATATTAATATAATTGCTTTTGTAGATGATGATAAAAAGAAAACAAAGAAAAATTTAAATGGAATACAAGTAATCCGCTACGAGGACTTTGTAAAATTAGTACCTATCCAACCTATTGATGAATTAATTATTGCCAGCTTTACTATACCTACCAAAAGAAAAAATGAATTGGTGGATTTTTGTTTAGACCACGATATCAAAGTATTAAGCGTACCTGCTTATAATCGTTGGGCAGAAGGTAAATTCACCAGTAATCAATTACAAAGTATAAAGATTGAAGATTTATTAGAACGTGATCCTATAGTCATTAATAACAATCAAATACGTTCACAAATTAAAGGCAAGCGTGTATTAGTTACTGGCGCAGCCGGTTCCATTGGAAGTGAGATTGTAAGGCAGTTAATTCCTTATGCTCCTGAAATGATAATCATGTGCGATCAGGCTGAAACACCTTTGCATAATATTGAATTAGAATTACAAGAGCGTGGCACCCGTGTAAACTGTGTTTCGTTTTTAGCGGATATCACCAATGAAAAAAGAATCGAAGGATTGTTTGATACTTTCAAACCTCATTATGTGTATCATGCAGCAGCCTATAAGCATGTTCCTATGATGGAGCTTTGCCCAACTGAAGCAGTTCGAAATAATGTATTAGGTACTAAAATAGTATCCGACCTTGCTGTGAAATACCATGCCGAAAGGTTTGTGATGATTAGTACTGATAAAGCGGTAAATCCCACAAACGTAATGGGGGCTAGCAAAAGAATGGCCGAAATTTATGTACAAGGGCTATCTAATGAAAAAAATATTACCACTAAATTTATCACTACTCGTTTTGGAAATGTATTGGGAAGTAATGGTTCCGTGATTAATAGGTTTAAGGATCAAATTGAAAAAGGGGGACCCTTAACGGT
>CAINWZ010000008.1 GCA_903854725.1 uncultured Bacteroidota bacterium | reverse complement strand
TTGAATTCAACAAAGTCTCTTGCAGGATAACCACAAACACTCATTTCGCTAAATAAAATTAGATCAGCGCCTTGTTTTTTAGCTTCTTCGATGGCACATAACATTTTATCAGTGTTCTGTTCAAAGTTGCCAATGTGATAATTTTGTTGAGCAATGCAAATTTTCATGGGCCAAAGGTAGGCTTAGTTTAATTTAACCGGTGCTGCCATTTTAAAAGCAGGAATATTGACATTTATTAAGTCTCTGGTTTCAATATTTTCCATAGTATAGTAACCTTGCATTTTACCTAGTTCACTTTTTAAGTGACAGCCACTCACATATTGATAATGTTTCCCTGGCATAATTAAAGGTTGAACGCCTACCACACCTTCTCCTTCCACCACACGATGTTCGCTGTTACTATCAAATACCTCCCAAAAGCGTCTCAATAATTTAACAGGAAATGAATTGTGATTTTCGATGGTAATTCTATAGGCAAACATGTATTCATTTTGCAAAGGATTGCTGTAGTCTTTTTGGTAAAAAGTCTCGATACTTACTTCAACGCCTTCTGAAATTTTAGAGACCATAAGAAATAACGTCAATAGGTGCTTTTGCAGAGAATACTGCGGGATAAAAGTAGCAAAAATTACTCCGCTTATATAAAAAAAGCCTCTATTTTTTTATTAGACCCTAGAAGTCGCGTAACTTTGCGAAAACTAAGGCATTACGAATTGGGTAATGTGGTTAAAAAATCTAAAAAAACAGCAATAATGAAGATCGCAGTAGCAAAGGGAGACGGTATCGGACCTGAGATTATGGAAGCAGTTATCACTATTTTTAATGCTGCGAAAGTGCCTTTAGAATATGAATTTGTGGATATGGGAAAGTGGGTTTTTGATAAAGGGTTCAACAATGGAATGACTTCTCAAGCCAAGGACACCATTGAAGCATTAGGCATCCTATTTAAGGGCCCCATGGAAACACCAAAAGGTAAAGGCGTAAAAAGTGTAAATGTTACTGCGCGTAAAACATGGAATACTTACGCAAACGATAGAAAATTTCAAACATTAAGTGGGGTGGATACCGTATTTAGCAAAGCCGGTATTGCTATTGACTTAACGATTGTAAGAGAAAATATAGAAGATACCTATGGTGGAATTGAACACATGCTTACACAGGATGTGGCATTGGGCAGACGTTTTATAACGCGTCCAGGAAGTGAGCAAGTTATTAGATATGCTTTTGAAATGGCGAAGAAGAAAGGAGCGAAAAGAATTACTTGTGGTCACAAGGCCAATATTATGAAATTGACCGATGGTTTATTTTTAGAAGTATTTAAAGAAGTGGCTAAAGAATATCCTGAATTAAAAGCAGACGATGTTATTGTAGATGACTTGTGTATGAAGTTGGTAAGTCGTCCCGATTTATTTGATGTGATTGTATTGACGAATTTACAAGGGGATATTGTGAGTGACTTATGTGCTGGACTAGTGGGTGGGCTTGGTTTTGCGCCTTCTGCAAATATTGGAGATCATATCTCAATTTTTGAAGCGGTGCATGGAACTGCTCCAGATATCGCAGGAAAAAATATAGCGAATCCTACTTCTCTTTTATTAAGTGGATTAAGTATGCTACGTCATTTGGGATTAATGGAGCAAGCCATTTCCATTGAGAATGCATTGTTATTTACTTTAGAATCCGGCGTTCACACAGGAGATTTTGGTGATAAAACTATTCCCTCTGTAAACACCACTGTTTTTGCCCAAGCGATCATAGATAATTTTGGCAAGCAACCTAAGCATAATCCAAAACCATTGTTACCTAATTTTTATGTAACACCCACTAATTTTAAATTGGAACACAACCCTATGTTGCAAAGTGATCTCAATGATGATCATAAAATTGTAGGTGTTGATTTTTTTATTGAAAGTAATGATCAGCCAAAAGTTATTGCAGACAAATGTTTAAGTCATACAACAGATGCGCTTAAATTAGTAACCATTACCAACCGTGGAACACAGGTTTGGCCTTCAGGCTCTATTTTTACCAATTTGGTGAATCAATATTATTGTCGTTTTGAAACAGTCAATTCTTTGCCTTTATCTCAGGATGATGTAATTGATATCTACCGAGCATTGGCCATAGATTTTAAGATATGTTCCTTAGAAATATTGAATATGTGGGCAGATAAGAAAGCCTATAGTTTGGCGCAAGGGCAATAGTGTATAGCCTTTTAGTTAAATAGCCTCCTTTTTACCTCTTTTTGCTAGAAAATTGCGTTTTCTGGTGGGAAAAAAAACATTTTTGATGTAATTTCACGCCTAATTACAAAACTTCCTTTTACCTATGGCTGAAGTAATATTAATGCCCCGATTAAGTGATACCATGACGGAAGGTGTGGTAGCTGCCTGGCATAAAAAAGTGGGGGATACCGTTAAAAAAGGCGATTTATTGGCAGAGATAGAAACGGATAAAGCAACCATGGAATTGGAAAGCTATCAAGATGGTATCTTATTACATATAGGAACACCAAGAGGTGGAAAATTACAAGTAAACGATTTGTTAGCGATTTTTGGAAAAGCAGGCGAAGACATAACTGCTTTAATTACAAAAAATACTTTGGGTGCTGCACCTGAACTTGCAACAGCATCAACAACTACTAATACAAGTCCCAAAGAAACATCATCAGTGGCCGATGCAAGTTCAATGGAAGAAGTGGTCTTGATGCCACGTCTAAGTGATACGATGACAGAGGGAGTCATTGCTGGTTGGCATAAAAAAGTGGGAGATAAAGTGGCAAAAGGAGAAGTGTTGGCCGATATCGAAACTGATAAAGCCACCATGGAATTAGAATCTTATAAAGACGGCATATTATTATATCAAGGAGCGCAAGCCGGTGAAAAAATAATTGTTAACCAATTGCTCTGTATTATTGGTCAACCTGGTTTAGATATTGATAGCATTGTAAAATCTATAAAAGCACCTGCTGCAGAAGCGCCAAAAGCTGCTGCACCTGCTGCAACAGCAATTGTATCTTCAACTCCACAAACGGCTCCAGTAGCTACTTCTAACGCTTCGGTTGTAAATGAAGGAAGAATATTTGCTTCTCCATTGGCTAAAAAAATCGCCAAAGAGAAAGGTATAGATTTAAAATTTGTACAAGGTTCTGGAGAGCATGGAAGAATTACAAGAACAGATTTAGATAATTATACACCAGCTAATAATGCATCAAGCAATGCAAAAATGGCTGCACCAAGAAATGCAAACTTTGTTGGTCAAGTAAGTTTTGTAGATACGCCGGTTTCTCAAATGCGTAAAGTAATTGCTAGACGTTTAAGTGAGAGCTTATTTACAGCACCTCATTTTTATTTAACCATGAAGATTAACATGGATGCAACCATCGCTGCTAGAACAGTAGTGAATGAAACAGCGCCTGTTAAAATTAGTTTCAACGATTTTATTGTGAAAGCCGTTTCACTTTCTTTGAAACAACATCCAAAAGTAAACAGTAGTTGGTTGGGCGATGTAATTCGCGAAAACCATCATGTGAATATTGGTATTGCAGTAGCGGTAGACGAAGGATTATTGGTTCCCGTACTTCGTTTTGCTGATGGACTTTCTTTAGATCAAATAAGTGTTTCGGTGAAAGAATTCGCTAAAAAAGCTAAAGATAAAAAATTACAACCTTCGGATTGGGAAGGAAGCACTTTTACTATTTCTAATTTAGGCATGTTTGGTATAGATCAATTCACTGCTATTATTAATCCGCCAGATGCTTGTATACTTGCGGTGGGTGGTATTGCACAAGAGCCAGTGGTGAAGAATGGTCAAATTGTTCCAGGCAATGTAATGAATGTAACTTTAAGTTGCGATCATAGAGTGGTAGATGGTGCAACAGGATCTGCTTTCTTACAAACTTTAAAGAGTTATTTAGAAGAACCTATAAGAATGTTCGTTTAAAATGCTGAGCCTTCATGAAATATAAGGCACTAAATTTTAACCTCTAATGATATTTAAAAAGCCCTCCCGATAAATCGGGAGGGCTTTTTAAATTTTTAAATTTTTTATGATGCTTTAAGAATCATAAGCCCTATAAAATTTCGATAATAGTTTTACAACTTACAAATCACATCCAATAGGAGCACCTGGCGCCATTTTAGTGGGCGTAGGTAGCGTAATATCTTTTGGATTGTTAATTCTTTCAAGGGCATATTCATAATGTGCTTTATGGGCTTCATCAGACTTTACCATTGCATTTAATTTTAATTTCAATTCTTTTATTCGATCATTACAGATAGCTCTCACTTCGTAATTGGCTTCAGTACTTTGACCCACTCCCATTAACCAAGTAAGGGCAAGTTGTTGGGTTTGTTGATGAATGCTTCCTTCTAAGCCATTGGGTATTTTTGTATACCAAGTATTTTTCAGAACAGCATCTACTACATTATCCCATCCAATTGTCTTGGCCCTTGCTTTGTTTTGTACCAATCTATTGGCTCTTTCTACATTAAATAAAAAGCCAAGTTCAAAATCGGCAAGTGCTTCAGCTGCCGATAAAGCGTCAAAGCTCATGCCAGTTCTTTTATCAAACAATTCGCCTATACCATAATACATCGGTGGGCGGGGAGGAATTAATTGTAAAATTCTTTCTGGTATAACAAGCGTGCTTGCCGATAAACAATTTACCGCTGCATCTAAAGCTCTTTGTTGAATGGCATTTGCTAAAATGGTAGGCTTGATTTGATTGGCATCTCCTCTAACACTATAATTATAATTAATACCACCTATTAATTTCGTAACGGCTTCATACTGGTAACGATGATAATTATACAAGGGCACTAATACATCTTCTAATTTAGCAAGCGGGGTAAAATTAGGAATAGCTTCTTCACCAAATTGTTCCATTGCTTTTTTCCTTACTGCAATTACTTGGTCTAATCCGGCAACGGCGTCTGATTGGTTGTCCCATAAATGCGCATAGGGGTGAAAACCACTAGCAGCTCTTGCGTCTGCATCTGCAATAAATAACAAACCATTTTTAGAATTCTCTGCTAACATATTTTGTAAAGCAGGCGTTTCATTCACACCTTTGCCAAAATCTTGATAGCCATACATAATGGCACGCTTATCCCATGCACCTATTTCACTGGTATATACTTTTGAAAAGTCGACATCTCCTTTTTCATTTACAAAAATATTTGGATGTGGATAGTCCATTACTGATGCACGATCGTTATAACTAGAAGCATAATTATGTTGCAACCCTAAAGTGTGCCCCACTTCGTGTGCTGCTAATTGTCTTAATCTCTGCACTGCAGCGGTTCTCATTTTATCCGTTACTGGTTTTCCATTGATATAGGGAGATAATAAAGCAGTAAAGATTAAATAATCTTGACGAACACGTAAAGAACCTAAGGAAACCTGTCCTTTAATAATTTCGCCCGTTCTAGGATCGGCAATGGTAGAACCATAACTCCAACCACGGGTAGAACGGTGTACCCAATTAATCATATTGTATCGAATATCCATTGGATCTGCTGAATCTGGAAGCACCTGCACTTGAAATGCATTTTTATAGCCAGCTGCTTCAAAGGCTTGGTTCCACCATCTTGCACCATCTAATAAAGCAGATCTAATAGGCTCAGGCGTACCATTGTCTAAATAATAAATGATAGGTTTAACGGGTTCACTCATTGTAGCAGTGGGATCTTTTTTAAATAGACGATGTCTATTGATAATCATTTTTTCAATGGGCTCACTGATATCACTTCCATAATCAAAATAACTAGTTCCAAAATAACCACTTCTAATATCGTATTTTCTTGCTTGATAATTATTATCTGGAAGTTCTACAAAGCTATGGTGCATGCGAAGGGTGATGGCTTCTACAGAAGGCGTAACGGCTTGTACAAATCTTCCTGCGTCTGATCCGCCTACAAAGGTGAGCGTTGCTTCAAACTCTGAATTTTTTGGAAAATTTTTAGTGTTAGCGATATAGATAGCAGATCGGCCTTCATTTAAAGCATAAGTGCCTTGCTTCATTTTTCTAATTCTGTCGGCTGCGCCATGTGCATCTCTTAATAAAAAAGCAGTGACATCAATTAAAATTGAATTGTTTTCTTCTGCTTCTACGTTAAAGCTAAATAAGATAGATTGTGCGAAAGATTCATTAACAGCTTTTTGTTCTCTTGGATCATTGGTAACTGCGCGATAGTCGGTATTAGGTTGCGTTAATAAAACCTTTTTACCTACGCGTTGAAAATAAACAATTCTAGAATCGCCTATTTGACCTCTGTCAAGTCCGATATCATTGGATCCTAGACCAGCAGGCAATGAGTTAACGTATAAAAAAGGAGTTTCTAACTTATCCACTGCAACGTATATTTTTCCTTGTGCAGCATCCCACCAATAGTTAAAATACCCTTTATGAAATTCCATTGACTTCGTTTTTTCGGCAATCGCATTATTTTGTGCCTGCAATAAAAACGGAAAAAATAATAACATTAAAATAATTCGCATAAAATTAATTTGTATTAAAAATAAAAAATCCCGCCTCACCCGAAAAATCGGAAACGGGGCGGGATGGTAATTTAACTATTTTTTTCTAAACTGTAGGAGTCGAATTAGTTGTAGGTTCTGCAAATAGTGTAGGAGCTACTACTGTAACTACTGCTACAGGTGCTGGTGCTACTTTTTTCTTAGCGACTACTTTCTTTTTAGGAGCTGCTTTCTTCACTGCTTTTTTAGCTACTTTTTTGGTGGCTTTTTTAACAGTCTTTTTCGCAACTACTTTTTTGGCAACCACCTTTTTCTTAGCGACTACTTTCTTTTTAGGGGCTGCTTTTTTTACTGATTTCTTCACTGCTTTTTTAGCTACTTTCTTAGTGGCTTTTTTAACAGTTTTTTTAGCGACTACTTTCTTTTTAGGGGCTGCTTTTTTAGTTGTTTTTTTACTTGCTTTTTTTGCTGCCTTCTTTACTGCTTTTTTAACAGTTTTTTTAGCGACTACTTTCTTTTTAGGAGCTGCTTTCTTCTTACTTGACTTTGCCATGATGTTTATTTGATTTTAGTAAACTTAATTTTTATAAAATTACATCGTTTTATTGTAACTAACTTAAAACATTTTCATTTTTTGTAATAGCTTTGTGAAATGCAAGAACCCATCACATTAGTTGTAGGTGCAACACCCAACCCAGAAAGATATAGTTATATGGCAACCGTTTTATTGGTTGAAAAAGGCCATTCGGTGTATCCTTTTGGAATAAAAAAAGGGGAGATAGAGTCAACTGCAATCATAAATGAATGGCCGTCAAATGGCACGATAGACACTGTCAGCTTGTATTTGGGGCCTGCCGCACAAGAAGCATATTATGATGCTATTTTAGATTTGAAGCCAAGGAGAATTATATTTAATCCTGGTACAGAAAATGCCATGCTTGCTACTTTGGCTAATGAAAAAGGTATTCAAACAATTGAAGCATGTACTTTGGTTATGCTTAAAACAGGCCAATATTAATTATATCAATTGTATGCTTCTCTTTATTTCCCAATTCCCCGACTTTTAATTTTTAAATTGACCCCAACTTGACCTATCTAAGTTGCGATATTGTATTGCTTCGCTGATATGTTCTTCCTCAATACAGGATTTTTGGTCCAAATCGGCAATGGTAAGACTCACTTTTCTAATTCTGTCATATGCACGTGCACTGAATTGAAATTTTTCCATGGCTAATTCGAGTAGTTTCTCTGCCTTAGGGGAAATAACGCTATATTTTTTTAATAAAGAGCCATCCATTTGGGCGTTGGTGTAAATACCTCTTTCATTTTTAAATCTTTCTAGTTGAAGGGCACGTGCTAATTCCACCCTTTTAGCAATGGTAGCCGAGTTTTCGCTGCTTTTAGTTGACTTTAATGCTTCGTAATTCACCGGAGCCACTTCAATATGTAGGTCAATTCTATCTAAAAGGGGGCCAGAAATTTTGTGAAGATATTTATGTATTTGTGCAGTACTGCAATGGCATTCTTTGTGGGGGTGGTTGTAAAAACCACAGGGGCAGGGGTTCATGGCAGCCATTAACATAAATCTAGCAGGGAAACTGACTGTCATTTTTGCTCTTGCAATACTGACCATTCCTTCTTCCATGGGTTGCCTTAATACTTCAATGACGGATCTGTTGAATTCAGGCAGTTCGTCAAGGAAAAGAACGCCATTATGTGCTAAGGAAATTTCTCCTGGTTGTGGATGACTACCTCCTCCAATCATTGCAATCGCTGATAAAGTGTGATGTGGTTGTCTGAAAGGACGTTGCTTTAATAATTGGTCCTGTAATGGTATTTTTCCAGTGATACTATAAATTTTACTTGTTTCAAGCGATTCTTTTTTATTTAAAGTCGGTAAAATGGATACGATACTTTTAGAAAGCATTGTTTTTCCTGCGCCTGGCGGTCCAATCATGATAATATTATGTCCACCTGCGCTGGCAACTTCTAAGGCGCGCTTACAAAGTGATTGTCCTTTTATATCTGCAAAATCGGGTAGTAAGTCAAATTCATTTTTAAGTGAAGTTGGTATAATGGGGGTAAGCGAATTAGATTTTTTTTCATAATAAGCGTCGTTTAAGAAGGCAACTACTTCTTTTAAATGTGAAAATGAAAATATAGGTAGATTTTCTACCATGGAAGCTTCTGATTCATTTCCTAAGGGAATGATCATTCCTGCAAAACCTTCCTCTTTGGCTTGCATGGCCATGGCTAGTATCCCTTTAATGGGGTATAACATGCCATCTAAACCTAGTTCTCCCATTAGTATATATTGCTCAATGCGTGAAGGATGAGTTAATTGTTCTGAAGCAGCTAAAATACCAATTGCAATAGGCAAATCAAATGCGGCGCCTGATTTTCTTAAATCGGCTGGCGATAAATTAATGACAAGTTTTGTTCTTGGCATATGAAAGCCATTGGCTTTAATGGCACTTTCAGTTCTATCTAAACTTTCTTTTACAGCATTATCAGGAAGGCCTACTATACAATAGCCTTGGCCCATGCTTACATTCACTTCAATGGTAATCGTAATGGCGTCAATGCCCACAATAGCACTGCCTTTTGTTTTTACAAGCATCTTTTTGTTTGAAACTACTTTAGTTTCTTATGTCCTGTAAAGTATTAATACTTGATTTTGGTAATCTTTTCTAACAGATCAACTACACCTTCTCTTTCTAAAATTAAATAACCCAATCTATCTTGGCTTACTCCCTTTTTTAATTGATAATGAAAAATGAGTTCTTTTTGGTTGACGGCAGTTTCGAAGTAACTGAATTGTATATTTTCAAAATGTTGTAAGCCATCACTTATCTCATACAAGTGTGTAGAAATGATAAATAAACTATTTCTTAAATTTTGTAAACCTTCAATAACGGCGGTGCTGCATTTCATGGCATCTTGTATATTGGTCCCTTTAAAGAGTTCGTCAATTAGCACAAAATATTTTTTACCATCTATTATTTTTTCAATTGTATTTTTTATTCTTTGTACTTCATTGAAAAAGTAACTTTCCCCTTTCACAATATTATCGGCTATGGTAAGATTGGTAATTAGGCCATCAAATAAAGTAAGGTTCACTTTTTTTGCAGGAGCGCCAATGCCCACATGGGCTAAGTATAAAACAATACCAACGGTTTTAATAAAGGTGCTCTTACCGGCCATATTGGCCCCTGTTAAAAAAAGCAGGTTGCTTTTTTGTGTTAGTGAAATAGTGTTATCAACAGGATTGGCTACTAGCGGGTGTATGGCAGCGCTTACTTCCAAGACGGGTGTATCGTTTTGCAGCCAAGTAGGAAAAACAAAATTATAATTTTTTGCTGCCTCAGCCATACTATAATAGGCATCTAATTCGTAGAAATGCTGTAGCAGTTGAATCGTATTGTTCTTGTAGTGATAAAGAAAAAAATGCGATAAAGACAATAATTGTTGAGGCTTTTCTAGTTTATGGTGTTGGGGGAGATGCGCTAAAGAAGGGTGGCTAGTGTATTTTTTTATCTTTTGTACTAATAATTCAATAATAGGATTGTCTTTTTTGGTTTCAAATAAAACCACCCAATTTTTTAAATTTTCGTAAAATAAAATTAAATGTTCAACCGAATAGCGAAGTAAAGAATAGTCCGAAGCGCTCATGAATTGATACCAATAGGCAGCAGGCAAACTAATTTGTGTGGGGATGTGCTTAAAACTAGTATCAAAAAACTTCTCAATCACCAAAGTGGTTCCGTTGGTAATTTTCATTTCCCTCACAAAATCAATTTCGTGTATAAAATGAGCTATTGCATTTTGTCTTTCTTCAATGGATTGGATACTAGATAAAGGATGTGATAGATATTGATGCAACTGCATTTTACCACCATTGGTCTTGCAAAAATTTAGATGTGTGATAATGCCTATTGACTCTTCGGAATCAAATAAGCCAATATCTTTTAAAGTAATTTTATCCACCAGCATACAATTACTTTTAGCTTCTTGTAAATTGAAGTCTTTGTCCTTTTTGACTTTCGTTAAATACCCCTTCGTGGAATACTTTGTAACCATTTACAAAAGTGGTATTAATATGATAGGGGAAGGTGGTTCCTTCCATTGGACTCCAGCCACAATGGTATAAAATATTTTCTTTGGTAATGGTATAAGGTGCTTTTTTTACAAGTACTAGATCTGCATGGTATCCTTCTCTAATAAATCCTCGATCTTTTATTTCAAAACAAGTGGCTAGGGCATGACTCATTTTTTCAACTACTTTTTCCATTGTTATTTTACCTTCTTCTACATATTTTAACATTAACATAAGGCCATGTTGAACAAGAGGTAAACCTGCATGCGCATGAATATAGGCTTCTTGCTTTTCGGCCCATGTATGAGGAGCGTGGTCTGTAGCAATAACATCTAATTGATCATTCAGTAAGCCTTCCCATAAAGCATTTTTATTTTCAGGTGCTTTGATAGCAGGGTTGCATTTAATTAAATTACCTAAAGCTGGGTAATCATCTGCAGTAAAATGTAAATGATGTACACAAACTTCTGCAGTAATTCGTTTATCGGCCAAAGTTCTTAAATTAGAAAACAATTGTAATTCTTTAGCTGTACTGATATGTAAAATATGTAGTCTAGCGTCAAATTTTTTGGCCAATTGAATGGCTTTAAAAGATGATTCAAAACAAACTTCATCGTTTCTGATAATAGGATGATCAGATGGCTCTAAGATTGGCTTGATTAATTCTAAAGCTGCTTTATTTTTTTTAATTAAACCTTCTTCTTCGCAATGGGTAGCAATTAAGAGTTCAGAGCCGCCAAATATTTTTTCAAGTACCAGTGGGTTATCTACTAATAGGTTTCCTGTGGAAGAGCCCATGAATATTTTAACACCACATACGTCCTTTTTTTTATCATTTGTTTTTAACACTTCTTCCCAATTGTCTTGAGAAGTACCCATATAAAAAGAATAATTTGCCAAAGAGGTAGTAGCGCCAATTTTGTATTTATCTTCTAATAATGCTTGTGTAAAAACAGGAGGTTGGGTATTGGGCATTTCCATAAAACTCGTCACACCGCCGGCTACAGCGGCTTTGGCTTCGCTATATATGTTTGCTTTATGTGTTAAGCCTGGCTCTCTAAAATGTACTTGATCATCTATCGCGCCTGGCAATAAGTATTGACCTTCGGCATCTATTTCAGTAATGGCCCCTTTGGTTTCAATATTGCTCGCAATTTTTTCAATACGCCCTTCTTTAATCAGCACATCCCCATTGATTGTTTTTCCTTCGTTAACAATTTGCGTATTTTTAAGTAAGAAGCTGTTCATTTTAAATTAGTTTTCAATATGAATAGTGAAATAAACAAAATTGCCTGTAATGTTTTTTATGCTTGATAAAAGTGCATCGCCTTTGTTTAAATCTCTTAAGCCATAACTGAATTTTACTTCTGGCGAAATAGTCGCATAAGGCAAGTAAAAGCTAAGGCCCATTCCCACTTCATATCCAAAGTCTGTGCCTCTTAATGTATTATTGTAGGGAGTTCTATTACTTCCGGTAAAACCTTTGCTCATAATAACCGATTTATTAGAACCTAATAAATCATAATCTATTTTTCCGCCAATAAATACATAATGACGCATGATATCGGTATAGTGAAAAGCCGAGTACCTGTCAGACTCTATTTTTAAAGCTAAAGGAATATTAATTATAGCGGATGCCACATTCATCGTTTGCGTATCAGTTAAATTATTGGCTTTTGTAAAAGTGTATAAATTTTTTGAGCCAGCAATTAATACAGTTGGGTTTAATCGAAGTAAAGTATGTCTACTTAATCTTAAGGTGCCTAGCAAACCAAGATTCAACGCCATATTATTTTTAGTATTAATAAAATTGACGGCTGATGTGTTTGGACGTGTAAAATCTAAATTTCTATCAAAATTAAGAAAGCTATTATTTAAGCCAATGCTCATTCCTAAATAAAAAGGAAGGTCATCATGCTCTGGTTGATATATTTCTCCTCTTTGCGCCAAAGACGCAAAAGAAATGACCATCAATAAGGCCCCCAAAATTATTTGCTTCCGCAATAAATGCTGCATATGCCTAAACTTAATTTTTGTTGCGAAACATTTTTAAATCCCGCTTGCTCTAATATAGTTAAAAAAGCCGCTCCTTCAGGAAAAGCAATCACACTTTCATTTAAATAGGTGTAGGCTGCTTTATTTCCAGAAAATAATTTGCCTATTGTAGGGGTCACCCATTTCAAATAAAAAGTATAGATGGGCTTAAACCAAAAACTAGTTGGCTGTGAAAATTCTAATATTACTAGTTTACTTCCTGGCAGTAATACACGATAAATTTCTTGCAATCCTTTTTCTAAATTGGCAAAATTACGCACACCAAAAGCCACCATGGCACCATCAAATTGAGCTGCTTCAAATGGAATAGCTGTGCTATCTCCTAAGCTTAATTGAATTTTATTGGAAAGCCCTTTTTGTTCAATTTTAATTCTGCCATATTGCATCATGCCTTCGGAAATATCTATGCCTGTAATTTTAGTGGGTTGAATTTGTCGATAAGCCATCAACGCCATGTCGGCGGTACCTGTAGCAATATCTAAAAGATGATTTATTTTTTTATCCTTCAAATAGCCGATAGCCGTTTTTCTCCATCCTTGATCGATACCTAAACTCAAAAAACGGTTCAAAAAATCATATCTGCTAGCAATAGAATCAAACATGCTGGCTACCTGCTCTTTCTTCTCGGCATTGCTTTGGCTATAAGGGACTACTTTATCATGTGCAAATTGACTCATGGCGCAAAGATATTGAATTTGTGGGTGCTTTTTTGGATAGTGTAGTTCTTAACAAATACTTTTATCTTCGTAGTGCATGAAAGCACGTATTTATAAGTCTACAGGTAGTTGGTATTCGGTCAAATCCGAGGCGGGACTGTTGTATCAAGCCCGTATTAAGGGGGTAATTAAGTTAGACAATATCACTTCCACCAACCCTATTGCAGTGGGTGATTGGGTGGAATATGAGATGGAGGATGAGGAGCGGGGGACGGTCATGATTGATACTATTTTAGACCGAAATAATTATGTCGCCAGGCAATCTCCGCATAATAAAAGGCAACAACATATTATTGCTTCTAATTTGGATCAATCTATTTTATTGGCCACATTAAAATCTCCCAAAACCTCGCAGGGTTTTATTGATCGTTTTTTGGTTTCCTGTGAAGCATTTCATATTCCTGCCATCATCGTTTTTAATAAGTCTGATATTTATGGAGCTAAAGAAATGCAGACCTATGAAACCATGAAAAAAATGTATGAAGCCATCGGCTATCAAGTGCATTTAATAAGTGTTGAAAAAAAGGAAGGTTTGGATCTGGTGCAAAAATTACTCAAAAATAAAACCACATTAATTAGTGGACACAGTGGCGTAGGAAAATCATCTTTAATAAATTATTTATTTCCTCATTTAGAGTTAAACACACAGGAAGTAAGTGATTGGAGTGGGAAGGGATTGCATACCACCACCTTTGCGCAAATGTATGATTTACCTGAAGGAGGTTCGGTTATTGACACGCCTGGAATGAGAGAATTGGGATTGGTGAATTTAGAGAAAGAAGAATTGGCGCAATATTTTCCGGAGATGCGCGCTAAAATGAATGGGTGTCAATTTAATAATTGCCAACATATCAATGAGCCTGGCTGTGCAGTAAAAGCTGCAGTGGAAAAAGGAATTATTACCGAGGCACGCTTTTATAGTTATGTCGATTTATGGCATGGGATAGAAGGGCCAAAATATTAATTTATTTCTTGGCATCATTATACGCATCAAACCAACTTGAATATTTTACATAGTTGTCTGCGATTCTATTAATTTCACCAGTGATCATGGCTTCTGAAACTGTTTTTACTTTTTTAGCAGGCACACCAGCATAAATACTTCCTTCTTCTACAATCGTACCTTCTAATACCACTGCACCAGCCGCAATGATAGAATGAGAATGTACCACGCATCCATCCATCACAATACTTCCCATACCAATTAATACATTGTCATGTATGGTACATCCATGTACTAAGGCATTATGACCAATGGAAACATTATTGCCAATATTGGTGGGATGTTTTAAATAGGTACAATGAATCACGGCACCATCCTGCACATTTACTTTATTGCCCATTTTAATATAATGCACATCGCCTCTAAGTACTGCATTAAACCAGATAGAGCAATCGTTGCCCATGGTAACGTCCCCTGCGATGGTAGCATTGGGTGCTATAAAACAATTTTCACCAAATTGTGGATCTTTCCCTAGAACAGTGAGTATGGTTGCCATAAAAATGCGACTTTTGTACTGCAATTTAATAGTTATTATGTCCAGTATTAATAATAGACAACTTTTTTTTCAGCATTTAGCGCAAACTTCAACTAAGCCTATTGGTATCGAAGTGGCTTCTGCCGAAGGCATCTATATTAAGGATGTGAATGGAAAAGCTTTCATAGATATGATTGCTGGTTTTAGTGTTTGTAATATTGGGCATAGTCACCCAGCTGTTATCAAAGCCATTCAAGAACAAACTGCAAAATACATGCACGTAATTGTGTATGGAGAATTTATACAAGCGCCACAGGTTCAATATGCAAAAGCGTTAACGAGTTTGTTGCCAGAAAATTTACAATCGGTTTATTTTACCAATAGTGGAGCTGAAGCGACCGAAGGCGCCATGAAATTAGCCAAGCGTGTTACTAAAAGAACAAAAATAATTTCTTTTAAAGGGGGTTATCATGGAAGTACCCAAGGTGCATTAAGTGTGATGGGCGATGAATATTTTAAAAATGCATTTAGGCCTTTGCTGCCGGATACCCTTCAATTAAGGTATAATAATTTTGAAGACCTTGATCAAATAGATTCCACAGTGGCATGTGTTATTGTTGAACCAGTGCAAGCCGAAACGGGTATTATACCAGCCACCAAAGAATGGTTAGTGGCAATTGCAGAAAAATGCCAACAACATTGTGCGCTTTTAATATTTGATGAAATACAATCTGGCTTTGGCCGCACAGGTACTTTATTTGCTTTTGAACAGTATGGCATTGTACCCGATATTTTATTACTTGGTAAAGCATTGGGAGGCGGACTTCCATTGGGTGCATTTATATCCCATCCTAAAATGATGGCACTGCTTACAGAGAGTCCAGTACTAGGCCATATTACAACGTTTGGAGGCAATCCGGTTTGTTGTGCAGCAGGAGAGGCAGCATTAAAAGTTTTACAATCTTCTGGTTGGATAGAAGGAGTTGCTGCTAAAGAAAGTTTATTAATAAAGGAAATGGGGCATCCAGCTATTATTCATAGATCGCATAAAGGATTATGGATGTCGCTTCAATTTAAAAGCGAAGCCATTGCAAAAAAGGTAGCCGCTACTTGCGTGGAAAATGGAATTATTACCGATTGGTTTTTGTTTGCAGAAGATCGGATTCGTATCGCACCTCCATTATGTATTTCTGTTGCTGAACTTTCAGATGCGATTGCAAAAATTAAATTAAGTATTGATCAAGTAGTTTAATTGTGCTTGTCAATTTAATATACTAAAAATTAACAATCGCCTGTTCTACAAAATTTTCTATACAAAGCCTCATACTTTGGAATGATATGGTGAATATCAAAAAGCTTTGCTTCTTTCAAAGCATTTTGCTTAAAGGCTTTTAGTTTAGCTTCATCTTGTAATAATTCAATAGCGTTTTTACTCATATCGGCCACGTCGCCAACAGGAGAAGTAAAACCAGTAACGCCATTAATATTTATTTCATTCAATCCGCCTGCATCAGAACTAATGACGACAGTGCTTGCTGCCATAGCTTCTAGGGCCGCTAGTCCAAAACTTTCGTATTCCGAAGGCAAGAGAAATACATCACTTACTGCTAAAATTTCTTCCATTTGTTCTTGCTTACCTAAAAAACGAATATCAGCTTCTAGTCCATATTGTCTTGTTAAGTCTTCTGCTATTGGACGTTCAGGACCATCTCCCACCATTAATAATTTAGCAGGTAAGGCAGCGTGTATGTTTTTAAAAATCTCCATTACGTTATCAATACGCTTAATTTTTCTAAAGTTAGAAGCGTGAATAATAATTTTTTCATTATTTGGGGCAATCACTTGTCTAAAGGCAGCCACTGGTTTTTTATTGTAACGTTGTACATCTACAAAATTATGAATGACTTCAATTTCTTTTTTAATGTCGAAGTGCTTGAAAGTTTCTGCTCTTAAATTATCAGATACGGCAGTGATGCTATCACTTTCATTAATAGAAAAAGTAACGACTGGCTCATAGGTTTTATCGCGACCAACTAAAGTAATATCTGTTCCGTGTAATGTTGTAATAACAGGAACAGCACGTCCTGTTTTTTGCAATACAATTTGCTTGGCAGTATACGCAGCCGATGCATGCGGAATAGCATAATGCGCGTGGATTAAATCTAAATCATGATTTAAAATTACATCCACCATAGTGCTAGCCAATGCTAATTCATAAGGAGGGTAATCAAATAAAGGATATGTGGGAACTCGAACTTCATGGTAGAATATATTGGTATGAAAACCATTTAATCTAACAGGTTGTTGGTAGGTAATAAAATGAATTTCATGACCTTTTTCAGCCAAGGCCTTACCTAATTCGGTAGCCAAAACGCCACTTCCCCCAAAGGTAGGATAGCAAACAATTCCAATCTTCATTTTAGTACAGTTGAATATGCAAATAACAACTAAATATTCAATAAAGTTTAATTATATTTAAGAATTATTTGAACGAAAAAATTACCACCATGCGTATCCTTGTTACCTTACTATTATGCCTGCCTTTAATGGCTTCAGCACAAAACACTCAAGACAGTGTTACTATTAAAAAATTAGCCGATGAGATCATGACCAACGGCAAAGCTTATGACTTGTTAAGAGAGCTTACCAAAAAAATTGGCGGTCGTTTAGCCGGTTCCCCACAGCAACAAAATGCTGCAATTTGGGGTAAAAGAAACTTAGAGGCCTTGCATCCCGATCAAGTTTTTATGCAACCTTGTAAAACACCTAATTGGCAAAGAGGCGGCAAAGATTTTGCAGCCATTGTTAACGTGAATGGACAGGTAAAAAATGAACCATTAGCTGCTTTAGCGCTCGGGAATTCATTAGGAAGCAATGGCTTGGTAGAAGCTGAACTTTTAGCGGTAGCAAATTTTGATGAACTAGAAAAAAGAAAAGAGGAAGTAAAAGGTAAGATTGTATATTATCATAGCGTTTTTAATCCAACACGTATTCAAACTTTTGTTGCTTATGGTGAATCTGGAATATATCGTGGTTCAGGAGCTAGTCGTGCGGCTAAATATGGTGCAGTGGGTGTGATGATTCATTCCTTAAGTACAGCTCCTGATAATGAACCTCATACAGGCGGCATGCGTTATGATGAGTCTTTACCTAAGATACCTGCTGTGGCTTTAGGACCTAATGATGCGAAAGCACTTTGGGAAGCAGCTAAAACTTCAAAGATTCGTGTGCAAATGCAAACCTATGGTTTTTTCTTGCCCGATGCAGATGAGAACAATGTAGTAGCAGAACTAAAAGGAACTGAATTTCCTGAAGAAATTATTACCATTGGTGGACACTTAGATAGTTGGGATGTAAATGAAGGAGCACATGATGATGGTGCGGGTATTGTTCAAACCATGGAAGTATTGCGTGCAATGAAAGCAAGTAATTATACACCCAAGCGTACAATTCGTTTTGTATTATTTGCGAATGAAGAGAATGGCGGAAAAGGAGGTGCGAAGTATGCTGAGTTAGCAAAGTTGAATAATGAAAAACACATTTTTGCTTTAGAGAGCGATGAAGGTGGATTTACACCAAGATCTATTGGTATTACGTGTAGTCCAGCACAATTCAAAAAATTTCAAACATGGTCTAGCTTATTAAAGCCTTATGGAACTGAAGTAACTGCTGGAGGTGGCGGTGCTGATATTGGTCCTTTGAAATCGGTAGATAAAGATATAGTCTTATCAGGACTAGTGCCAGATAGTCAACGTTACTTTGATTTACATCATGCTAAAACAGATGTATTTGAAAATGTAAATAAGCGTGAATTACTTTTAGGGGCTGCTAATATGGCTGCAGTAATTTATTTAGTAGACCAATATGGAGTAAACCCTTAAAATCTTCACTACTCATTGGATTTAAATAATTGCTAAAGAAGCAATAAAAAAAGCCCCCCGAGTTATCGGGAGGCTTTTTTTATAGGGCACATTTTTTGAATTCGCCAGCGTATAAATACGCTAATTTTCATTTCATAAAAAAATTAGGTTTGATTTTTATTAGTAAAATTCAAATCTACAATCTTTAAATTTTTTTTATGAAAAAGAATAATCTCTTTTTATTTATCAATTTTCTCATTTTTTTCTTTCTTGCAAGTTGTGCAAAAAAAGTAACCAGCGTCGATCAGGGTGAAACCAATATCAGCCAATTAAAAAAAATAGTAGGCAATGAAGGCCTTATTCTAAAGACAATTCCGGCGTCTTCAAATATTATTTCAAATTCAATTCAAGGTATTAATAAGCAGTCAAGCAAAACCTTAACGCTTGATGAATTTTCAAAAGTTTATCAAAACATTAAAGCTGGCCGAAATAAAAAAATTGAATTGAAGGAATTTAAATTTCAAAAAGATACAGCAGGAAATACTCAGAAAATAGTCGAATCGAAAAGTGCAATTAAATCATTTGAAACTTATGAAGATGCTGAAGATGGCTCTGGGCCTCGTGTTATACCAGACGGATTTCATTGGTTTACAAATTACAATTCTATTACTCAAAATAATAATGGAAATTCTTCTATATTGTCAAGCATGAGTTTATTATTTAATACAGATACCTATGGAAGGGTCGTAGGCAGTCCAGCAATAATTTTTTCAGGAATTACTTTATTTACTTGGAATCAAAGTTATTTGTCACCAATTTCTTATAATTTAGCTAATCATACATCTACTTTTACAATTTCAGGAACAGCAACCTTCGGAATATCAACAGGAGGAACTGTTCTAGGCTGGGTGAGCAGAGAAACCTATGAAGTAGTTGTAAATACAGATTATAATTTACAATGGCTAGTAAGAATAACAGATATTACCACACCTTAAAATTAACTTTATGACATTGGGAATGCAAGAAATAATTATTCTAATAATTTACTATGTTGGTTCTTTTTCAATTTTTTTCTACATATTGAAATTAATGAACCACTATTATCAATGGAATTTAAAACTTAATTTTAAAAAAATGTTTTTATACGGTTTTCTATTACTTTTTACAATTCTAACTGTTTATGTAATTATTAGTACTAGTGGCAGTAAACAACAGGCAGGATTTATACCAAATAAAGCTTAAAAAATCATAATAGAAGAAACTAAAAAGTCCTTAAATTTTTATTAAGGACTTTGAAAACAAGACCCCCGTTTATGGGGGGTCTTGAAAAAATCATAAGAGAAGAAACTAAAAAGTCCTTAAATTTTTATTAAGGACTTTGAAAACAAGACCCCCGTTTATGGGGGGTCTTGAAAAAATCATAAGAGAAGAAGCTAAAAAGTC
>CAINWZ010000007.1 GCA_903854725.1 uncultured Bacteroidota bacterium | reverse complement strand
TTGGCAAATTATTTCTGAATATACTAGAATTCAACAGCCCTCAACTTGGCCTGTAAGAAGCGCATGGACTTGGTATGTGCATGGAGACTTACCTGGCTATACACAGTACGGTCAAATAATGGGAGCGCCTATAGGTTCTGGCGGTAATTATGGAATGCTTAGAGTGAGTAAGTTTGAAGGATGGAAACAAATAGGTGTGCAAGTTGAAAGTACTACACATAATGGAGAGGTATTTGAAGATACTGGATTAGCTTTTACCAATCCAAGCCTTACAAAATGGGTTGATTATGGATTTCGAATTTTATTTGATTATCCCTATAAAAACTTTTTAATTTCAAGCACAGTCGCATATACAAGGGCTTTTAATTATCAGTGGACGCAGCCAGCTACTGCCACTGGATTTGGAATAAATAACCCCAACGATGTAGATAGTTATTTATTTAAGCTGGCTATTCGCTATCGATAATAGTTTTTCTTTTTGAAATTTATTTTCAAGAACGGTTCCGAATAAGCCATTTAAAAACCAAAGCACATAACTAACATAAATATAGGAATCCAAATTAGAAGTGAACATGGGTAAAAATAAACCCACGCGAAGTAGTAAAACAATCATACTAATTTGTTGTTCCTTGCCTTCTAAAAAACGGTAAGCTTTATAAGCTTGTACCATCGAATAAAAATAAATAGTTAGGTATAATAATAAGCCTGCAATACCAATTTGCACTCCCACAATAATAAACTGATTTTCACCCCCCACAGCATCCCCCTCTAATGCTGTTACTCTTCCAGAAGCACCCAAGCCCATTCCTAAAGGTGCGGTAATCATTGCTTCCACACCTGCTACCCATTCTAATACATGCCCTAGGCTAGAGTTATTTGAGAATTGGATGGAATTAGCAACAAAGTCTTGCATTTCTTTACTACTAAAACTAAACAAGTAGAATGTAAAAGTGATAGCAAGTAAATAAAAAATAGAAAGTATTTCTTTTCGACGTGTTAAAAAACTATAAATTAAAATAATTAAAAAGTAACTTAAAAGCGCCGCTCTAGATAATGAAAATAAAATACAAGCAAACGTGGCCAATAAAGCAAACCATCCAAGGGGCTGTAAATTAATTTTTCTATTTTTTTCAGTATAGAGTCCGGCAATAATAGCTAGCGCAATTAAAGTTGCTGATGCATGTTCAAGGGGAGTAGAGAAAAAGGCAGCAAATCGTTTAGCGCCATTTTCAATTTCGAAGGTCCAGCTTAATCCATAACTACCACTAGGATCTTGTTTGTATACATAGTAATTAAAATCGGTGTAGCCCGTAAATGTTTGTAGATGTGTTTGAACAAGGTATTCTCCCGCAGATAGGAAGGCGGCTGCGATAGTCAGTATTAAAATAAAAGTGAATTGTTTTTGTAAATGTGTTTTCTGTAAAGGAAATAATCTACCACAAAAATAAATTAAGGGGAAAAAGCTTAAACTTTTAAAAGCCACTAACTTTTGTAAAATGCTAAAACTACCCATGGGCAAGGGAACAAACAATAGTGAAAATATAAAAAAGGCAATAATAAGCTTGTCTAATAAGTGTAAGCGAACAATGGTATTTTTTTGAAAAAGTAAAGTCACTAAAGTAGCGAGGATAATAATTTCTTTAAAAGACTGAATAATGGGTACCCATATTTTTCCGCCTAATAAAAAAATTAAAGAAAGACTAATTGCATAAAAGGGCAAGCCCCCTATTAAGAAAATAAATAAGCCATTCGCATCGCCTTTGACCACTTTATAAAGCGCCAAGGCAAAGCTGCCTAAAAACAATAAAGGAAATAGATATAATAAATACTGCATGACGCTAACAAATATAGTTAGTTTTAAGCACTATGTTTTTAACTTCGAAAAATGGAAATAAAAGTAGGAATAGACATACGAGATTTACGCATTGCTCAAACGGGGGCAAAGACCTACTTAACTGAGTTAATAAAGGCCTGGGAAGCTATGCCAAATGCTTCTTTGGTTTTAATTGACAATCATTTAAAAGTGTACAGAGGGAACGCTAAAATATTTAAAATTATAGAGCATATCCGCTTTCAATGGTGGAAACAAATACAGTTACCTTATATAGCTAAGCAGAAAGGCTGCACACATTTAATCTGTACCGATTTTTTTGTACCCTATTTTAAAGGGCGCTTACAAACTATTGCAGTATTGCATGATGCCTTTTTTTGGGAAAGCCCCGAGCATTATAATTCCTTATGGTTACGATTATTTCATTTTATTGGAGTGCCTGCAGCAAAAAAAGCAAATTTAGTGTTGGTGCCAAGCCACTATGCCAAACAACGAATTTTACAGTATGAAAATTTTGATCCAACAAAATTAGTAGTGGTGTATGAGGCTGCAAAAAAGTATGATCGTATCCAAACGCAGGTAATAGCCAAAAATAAGGCGCCTTATTTTTTACATATTGGCGTTTTAGAAAAAAGAAAAAATCTACCCGTTTTAATAAAAGCTTTTTCTATAGTATTAAAAAAGCATCCGCAATACGAACTTGTTTTAGCAGGTAATACGCCCGTAAAAACACAATTAAATGATGCCCCCGCAATTAAGGCTGCTATACAAGAAGCGCAACTTTTTGAAAAAGTAAAATTAGTAGGCTATGTAAATAGCCCTGCTGCAGCAAGATTATACGAGACTGCATTTGCTTATGTGTTTCCTTCTTTAAATGAAGGTTTTGGATTACCCTTACTAGAAGCTTTTAGTTTTGGCTTACCGGTTATATGTTCTAATAATGCTGCCCTTCCTGAGATTGCAGCAGATGCTGCTTTATTAGTAAATATGAATGAGGCAAACAATATAGACAATGTAAATGCCTTGGCTGCCGCCATGATAAAGCTAATTGAAGCCGAAGATTTGCAAAAGCAATTAAAAGAAAAAGGGGTAGCGCGAAATAACGACTTTAGCTGGGAGCAAACAGCCTCTCAAATTATTGAACATATAAAAAATATTTAAGTTATTTTTGAATACGAATGTCAAACTCGATTAACAATACTAC
>CAINWZ010000006.1 GCA_903854725.1 uncultured Bacteroidota bacterium | reverse complement strand
ATTTCAGACGCCTTTAATAAGGGTATTATGCAATCGAAAGGGGATATAATTCATTTATTAAATTCAGGCGATGTTTATTTTGATGAAAATGTAATTCAAATTGTTTCAAAAAAATTTAATGATATTCCAAATGCACAATGGGTAAGTGGAAATATTATCTTGCACAGAGCAGGTATCTGGGTAAATATCGGGAAACCGTTTGATAAAAAACAAGTGTATAAGGGGATGAGAAGTATATCACATCCAACTTGGTTTGTAAAAAAGGAAGTATATAATAGGGTAGGTTTGTATAAAAACTATAAAATAGCAATGGATTACGATATGATGTGTAGAATTAAGGAAGAACCATATGCTTACATTAATTATACCATTGCAAAGTTTGATAATACAGGGGTAAGTTCATTGCATTATGTAGATTCCTTGCAACAAAATATAGAAGTGTATGAGTCTAATTTTGGATTTTCAATAAAGTCAAGAATATGGCAGTTTAGATTAAAGCTGATTCATTACTTTTTACAAACATGGTTGGGCAGAAAAGTATTTAGTGCAAAGATGAAGTTTAACTAAATGCTTTTGTCTTTAATTGGATTTAATACTAAGTAGTCTATAATTTCCTTGGCAGAGACATCATTATACGATGTGTTATTTATGAGTTCGTATTTCTCAGTGATCCCATTTTTATTTATATCTTCTTTTACTGCTTTAGGGTAAAAAGAAATGATATTAGTACTTATTTCTTTTGGGTAGGGGGAGAATCTTCCATACTGAGAACCATTAAAAATACCTAGCGATAAGCAATTGACAGAAGCAGCAAGATGAATAGACCCCGTATCTACCGACAATAGACAAGTTGCACTTTTTAAGATTGAAAGAAGTTCGGGCAGACTTGTTTTACCTGTAAAATCTAAGAAAGGATTGGTATAGGAGTTTATGAACTTTTGTGCATAAGCAATATCGCCATTTCCTCCGCAAATGATAGCCGTTAATTTATGTTTATCATACAAAAAATTAGAGACCTCTATAAAGTTATTAGTATCCCAAATTCTTGCACTACTTCTAGAGCCAGGAAAGACAATAAAATAGTTCTTTGGAAGATTTTCAATTTTTGGCGAGGGTAAGACGGTGGCATCAAATTTAATATCAGATAAGCTTATTGTATTTTCGCAAAACCATTCTGCAAAGGCTTTATTTTTAGTATACTCAAAACTAGACTTATTTTTTACTTCGTATAATTGATGATATAGCTGTTTGTCAAAATTTTGTTCATAGGGTAAGTAATTTTCATTGTTCCTTACAAATCCATAATTATTACTTGCATTAGCAGCTTTTACAATGCTGTCATCTACTCTTTTGGCTCTTGAGTAAGTTGGGTTGATTACAATTGAATAGTTTTCCTTAGCGATATTTCTTAAAAAAGTATAACGATAAATCATACTTTTCTTGAACTTGGTTTTATCAAGCCAGATAATTTTTTGAAAAGTTCCTTTAAACTCTAAATCGAATAAAGATTTCCAGGATTGGTTGCCTACAAAATGAACTTCAAAATTTTTAAGTTTATCTGCGTTTAGTAATGGGTCGATACACTTTCTCCATAAAATATAATCACCAATTTCGTCAACCCTAAGGATAAGGGCTTTCTTTCCATCATGTAAAGCTGGCTTGCCTAAACAGGCGAGGTATCCAATAATATCGTATATCGCTCCTTTTATGCCGTTTAGAATCATTTAAAATCTTTGATTTAAAGGTAAATTATTTTTTAAGAATTTAGCTATTTCATTGAATATATAGTATAAAATATGTTTATTTTCAATGATTTGTAGTTTTGAAATTTTATATTTGTATTCTATGAATAAAGCTTGTAAAATTTGTGGTAATCTCATAGGTAATACTTCTTATGTTGTAAGAGAAATGATGATTGGGATTAGGGAAGAGTTTAAGTATTTTCAATGTGCAAATTGTGAGTGTCTTCAAATAGAAGAAGTTCCTCAGGATATGGATAAATTTTACCCGTTTAATTATTATTCTTTTAGCCAGAATTTATTGAAAAAAAATACAAGGTTTAAGAAATGGATTGCTTACCATAGGTCAAACTACGCTCTATTTAAAAAAGGAATTTTTGGAATGTTGTTGAATATGTTACATCCTAATCCAATTTTTGAATTAATTTCAAGCACAAATATAAAAAAGGATTCAAAGGTTTTAGATATTGGTTGCGGAAGTGGAAATATACTTTATTCAATGATGCATTCTGGAATGAGAAATCTTAAAGGGATAGATCCTTATATTAAAGAAAATATCTTATATGATAATGGTTTATTTATTGAGAAGAATGAATTAAATAATGAAATAGGAGGGTGGGATTTAATTATGTTGCATCATGTTTTGGAACATATGGATCATCAGAAAGATGTTTTGAGGTCAATTCATTTGAAATTGTCGGATACGGGGACTTGTATGATACGAATTCCAACAGTTACTTCATATGCATGGGAAAAGTATAAGACAAACTGGGTATCATTAGATGCCCCAAGGCATTTCTATTTGCATTCTTTGAAAAGTTTTAAGTTGTTAGTTGAAGAGCAGGGATTTTTTATTGATAAAATTATGTTCGATTCCTCCGCTTTCCAATTTTGGGCAAGTGAACAATATATAAATGATATTCCATTAATGGATGAAAGATCTTTTTCCGAGAATCCAGGAAATTCGTTTATTAAAAAAGAAGATATAAAAGCTTTTGAGAAAAATGCTAAGAAATTAAATATAGAAAATAACGGGGATCAATTTGTCGCTTTCATAAAGAAGAAGATATGAGTGTATTAGTATCAATTGCAATGCCTATTTATAATAGGCCTATTGAAATGAAAAGAGCATTGGATTCTATATTAAATCAAAGTTATTCAAATTTTGAATTAATAATTTCAAATGATAATTCTCCAAATCCTGAAATTGACAAAATAGTTAGAGAATATGCTGAACTTGATAATCGCATTAAATATTTTAAACAGGAGGCTAGTTTAAGGACAGTTGAAAATTATTTATTTGTACTAAAGAAATCTGCTGGGAAATATTTTATGTGGTTAGCTGATGATGACTGGTTGGATGTCAATTTTGTAGAGGATTGCTTCATTTTTTTAGAAAATAATATAGACTATTCAATATGTGAGGGCAAATGTATTTATCAGGATAATGGAACTGTCATACATTCAAATTCAAGTAAAAGTTATACAAGTGAAAATAAGTGGATCAGAGCTATTGGTTATTATTATAATGTGACTTTGAATGGTTATATGTATGGCCTAATTAGAAAAAGTTGCCTTGATCAAATAGAATTTAAGAATGAAATTGGGTTTGATTGGGAGATTGTTGGTAGTTTATTTTACCAAGGGAAAATAAAGGTTTTAGATACTACCTCTCATTACATTACAAAAGGGGGAGTTTCTAATGATTTAAGTACCTTGACAAGTCAGTTTACAAAAACCAACTTTCTCTCAAAAAATTTAATTGGGCTTGCTAGCAGTTTGAATTGTTCTTCATATATTTTTAAATCAAAGGTGTATAAGCTAAATATTTTTAGCAAATCCTTACTCTTTATTTTGATTTTTATATGTTCCTATATTAATACAATTGAATGGGACTTACTACATTTAAAGAGAAAGGTTGTTAAATTATTAAAAATTAATAAAAATGGTGTTATTTTTAAGGTTGATAAAAAGAATTAAATGAAAGAAATAGAAGAAATTAATTATTGCCCAATCACTAATGATAAAGAATACCACACTTATTTTGATTTAGGAAATTTTCCTTTGGTTAATAACTTATCAAATACAAGAGAAGAATCTATTAATTGCCAAAGATTCCCTTTAAAAGTAAATTTCTATACTAAATCTAATCTATCAGCTTTAAGCCACTCAGTAAGTAGCGATCTGCTTTTCAGTAATTATTTGTTTAAATCCGAGGTCAATATCCCTTATTTAGAACATTGTAATAGACTTTATCATTATATAACTGGCTTAGTTAAATTAGGTGAAAATGATTTAATTGTTGATATTGGAGGTAATGATGGAACATTATTATCTGCATTTAAGTCTGTGTCAAATTTAAATTTAGAATTTTTAAATATTGATCCATCTAAAAATTTAGCTCAAATTTCTATTGCAAAAGGCATCCCAGTTTTAAATGAATTTTTCTCCTTAGAAACTTCAAAATTAGTTTCAAAAAAAGCTAAGGTTATAACTTCTACTAATGTTTTTCAGCATTTAAAGGATACTAATTCTTTTGCTGAGGGCGTATATAATTTATTAGCCGACAAAGGTCTGTGGGTACTAGAATTTCCCTATTGGATACATGATCTAGAGACCAATCAATTTGATCAAATATATCATGAGCATGTTTACTATTATTCAATTCTCCCATTAAAATTAATGATGGAGAAACATGGTTTTAAAATTATAAGAGTTGAAAAACAAAAAATACACGGGGGTACTTTAAGATTAGTTATGGCGAAGGCTAATTCATTTTATGAGCCAGATTTATCTATCAATGATTTTATACAATCTGAGAAATTGTATGATTTGGAATACTATAAAAGATGGGGCGCGCAAGTGTATGCGCATTTAGATAAGTGTAAAAAAATAATTTTAGATTTAAAGGCAGATAATAAAAAAATTGTTGCTTTTGGTGCTGCAGCAAAGGGTTGTATTTTTCTTAATGCAATTAATATAACAGACAAAGAGATTGATTATATAATTGATGATACAGATTTAAAACAAGGCAAATACATGCCTGGAACAGGCTTGAAAATTGTAAGTAGAAAAGATATCGATTTTAACGAAATAGATTATATTTTAATACTTGCTCATAATTTTTCTGAATATATCATTGAAAGTTTCAAGGATACTTATAAAGGGAAGTTTATAACTTTTTTGCCAGAAATTGTTATTTCTTAATTTTTAATACAATTATTACATTATAATCAATTTCGCAATTACTACAATAAAGTATTTCGTAAGTAATATTTGTAATTTCATTTAATCTCTGAATCATAAAATTATAGCCCATTTCTTGATGAACATGGTAGGGGTTTAAGAATTGCCCATTTTTCTTACATAAGGTTTCATACTTCATCTGGTCTGGGAAAACCAATACTAAATTTCCTCCACTTTTTAAAATTCTGATAAATTTCTCTAAGCCGTTTTTTGTATCTACAAAGTCTTCAATTAAATGGCTTGTGTATACATAATCGTAAGTATTATCTGGAACTGGAATTTCATTATTTATTACATCACACCCAATATCAACTTTTGCTTTACCAACTTTTGTATATGGACTTGGAAAGTCAATTCCATCACAATTGTCTAATTTTATTTTATCACCTCCAAATCCTACATCACAGCCTTTTCCTATACAATAGGGAAGTACTAGCTTTCTTACTTTAGAGGTTTCGGAACGGAAGGTGAATTGTATTCCAAACCATCTATTTAAAGTCCCTTTAATTTTTCTGTTTACAAAAGATTCGAAATTCATTTATTTCAGTTTAATGATTTAGTGTATTTATTTGCCTAATAATCCCTTCAAAGCATCTATCCTAAATTGAATCACTGGTCCTGCTTTTGCTGGGGTAGCTTGCAAGATATATTTTATTCCTAAAATTATGGAGGCTCCTAACTTAAATATATATTCCAATAGCTTGATTAAGTATGCCGTGGTTGATATGCCCTTTGTTCTTGTTTTCTCTCCACGGCCTATGCCACTTGCTACGCGGTACATATATTCCGAAGTTAAT
>CAINWZ010000005.1 GCA_903854725.1 uncultured Bacteroidota bacterium | reverse complement strand
TTATGAGCCCGACGAGCTACCGCTGCTCTACCTCGCGATGTTTGGACGGCAAAGTTACGCCAATATTCCTTCCTAACCAAGTTTATTGGGGTGGAACTGCGATTAGGGAAGAATGGGATAAAAGAAGGTAAATCATCCTTTTTATAACAAATAATCACATTTTATGTAAATTGAAGGTGCATTTGAAACACTCACATAAACCATTTTGATATGCCATCATCAAACCATTTCGACGCCATTGTAGTAGGCTCTGGAATTTCCGGAGGCTGGGCTGCTAAAGAACTAACCGAGAAAGGATTAAAAACCTTACTGCTCGAAAGGGGGCGTAATGTGGAGCATATTAAAGATTATAATGGTACAGAGAAAGAGCCATGGGAACTAGCCCATCGCAATAGTGTTACACAAGAAGATAAACACAACTCTCCTATTCAAAGTAGAGTATATGCATATGATGAAGTATCCAAGAAATTTTTTGTCAACGATTTAGAAAATCCCTACACACAAAAAAAACCATTTGATTGGATTAGAGGAAATCATGTGGGTGGACGTTCGTTAATGTGGGGTCGTCAAAGTTATCGTTGGAGCGATTTAGATTTTGAAGCCAATGGCAAAGATGGTTATGGTACCGATTGGCCTATTAGATACAATGATCTTGCCAGTTGGTATAGTTATGTAGAAAAGTTTGCTGGCATTAGTGGTAATAGAGATGGAATTTTTAATTTACCCGACGGTGAATTTCAACCCGCCATGGAAATGAATTGTGTAGAAAAAATGGTGGCAGATAATCTAAAAACAAAAATGGGACGTCCCATGATTATTGGTCGCTCTGCGAATCATACTGCTAAAATTGGAACACGTGGCCCTTGTCAATTTAGAAATAAATGTCATCAAGGTTGTCCATTTGGTGGTTATTTTAGTTCTAACTCAGCTACTCTTCCTGCAGCTTTTGCAACCGGTAATTTAACTTTAAGACCTGATGCTATTACTACCGAAATTTTATATGACAAAGAAACAGGTCGCGCAAAAGGGGTTCGCATATTGGATGCCAACACCCATAAGACAGTAGAATATTTTGCTAAAATTATTTTCCTAAATGCCTCTACTTTAGGCACAACACATATTTTATTAAATTCGGTTTCAGAAGTTTTCCCTAATGGATTTGGTAATAGTAGTTTGCAAGTAGGCCATAATTTAATGGATCATCATTATGGTGTAGGGGCTTATGGCGATTATGATGGATTCCAAGACAAGTATACATTTGGTCGACGCCCTAATGGCATATATATACCAAGATTTAGAAATTTAGATGGCGGTTCATCTGCAGGTTATTTGAGAGGATTTGGATATCAAGGTGGTGCTTCTAGAAACCATGGGGAATCCAATGGCGTGGGTGTTGCATTAAAAGAAAGTGTAACACAGCCAGGTAAATGGAGTGTTGGCTGGGGCTCATGGGGTGAACATCTTCCTTATTATGAAAATAAAGTAACACTGAATAAAAATAAAACAGACAAATGGGGCTTACCTACCCTTGATATTGATTGTGAGTTTAAAGAAAATGAAATGAAGATGCGCGTGGACATGAGAAATAGTGCCGCTGAAATGTTAGAAAAAGCTGGTATCAAAAATGTGGGCTCTTATGATAATATGCCTGCTCCTGGATTTTGTATTCATGAAATGGGAACGGCACGTATGGGTAAAGATCCTAAAACATCTGTATTGAATAAATGGAATCAAATGCATGAAGCAAAAAATGTATTTATAACGGATGGATCTGCCATGGCTTCTTCTGCCTGTCAAAACCCTTCACTAACCTATATGGCTTTAACAGCAAGAGCTGCTGATTTTGCAGTGAGCGAATTAAAAAAAGGAAATCTGTAAAGATTTCCTTTTTTTACTATTTAAAACTTGATTCAATTTACTGCTTCTCTATCCTAATGAGATAAATCACTTCATTATGGGTCATATCGGTAGAAAGTATAACTTGTTGTCTACGACCGGTTTTTTCAGTGATAAACATTACACCAGTATTTGGCGGCTCGGATCCTAAATTTTCTGCCACAAATACCAATTCATTATTCTTAGCTACTTTGTCTACTTTCAATTTAAACTTGATAGGTTTATTTACTTTTAATTCTTCCCTATCCACCACAATTCTATTGTTATAAATTACAGATACGGAATCTTTATCATGAATACCATTATCATAAATCTCAATAGCAACAGTGTCTGAAGTAACAAATATGAAAATTGGTTTCTTATTTATTCTTTTTGTTAGATACTCAACAATGCGTTCTTGCTCAAGTTTAAGCTTAGCAAGCACGTCTAAAGATTTAAGAATTTCTTCTTTAGTTAAATCTTCTTCCACTAGATCGGTTGTGATAGATGAAATAGACTTCGATAAATTAGAAGATAAAGAATCTTTAACTCTTTTCTTTGAAGCCTTCACCTGTGCAATTAAATCTAGTTGTGCTTTTGCTTTAGCTTTTGCGATTGAATCTTTAAGCTTAATTGTTTGTGCCGCAAGCATAGCCCTTTCATTTACCTTCTCTTGTGCTAATTTTTGAGCTACCTTTTGAGCTTCTAGTTTTGCTAATAAAGCTAATTTTGCTTTAATAACAAGTGAATTTTTAATAGAATCTTGTTTAAGTTTCGCAAACTTTTCTTTATTTAATAATTCCTTTTTAGCAATCAGTACAGCCTCTATTTCAGCCTTTTTAATGGAATCTTTTATGCTAGCTTCTTTAGCAGCTATCAAAACTTTCTCATTTGCTAAAACTTTTGCTAATGCTATAGCCTTCTCCGCAGCTAGTTTTTGCGCTGCCTTTTCTTTAAATATTTGTTCCTTTTTAGCAATAAGCGCTGTCTCTATTGCAGCCTTTTTAATTGAATCTTTTATGCTAGCTTCTTTAGCAGCTATCAAAACTTTCTCATTTGCTAAAACTTTTGCTAATGCTATAGCCTTCTCCGCAGCTAATTTTTGCGCTGCCTTTTCTTTAAATATTTGTTCCTTTTTAGCAATAAGCGCTGTCTCTATTGCAGCCTTTTTAATGGAATCTTTTATGCTAGCTTCTTTAGCAGCTATCAATTCCTGTACTTTAGCTTTTTGCTTTTCAAATAATTCCAATTTGGCTTTAGCTGCTAAAATAACACGTAAAGAATCTTGCCTAAGCTTTTCACCCTTATTAAATAAAGAAGGCGTTCTTTTTATAATAGCCTCAGCTTGCAATTTGACTTTGTTTGTAATTATAGCAGGCTTAATAGTAGCGTAGGATTTGATGTTATTTTTAATAGCTGATACATCTTTAATAACAATTTGTTTATTGTCATACTTAAATGTATTACTATTTAAATGAGTGTAATACTTATCTCCATACTGTTCATTTAAACTAGCCCAGTTAGTATTTTTAGTATCACTCAAAATAATTTCAGCTCTTCTACTATCTCTTTGATTTGTAAATGCATATTTAGTTACACAAGGTGTTAAGGTATACTTTTTAGAATACCCATTAGAAACAATCCTATCAATAGACAAGCCATTTTTAACTAAATAGTCTACTACATATTTTGCTCTCTTAACTGAAAGTTGATAATTGTATTTGTATGATCCCGCGCAATCTGTGAAGGCGCCAATTATCACGAAAGTTTTAGGCATTTTAGATAATCTAATAATTAAACTATCTAGAACTAACTTTTCTTTATCAGTTAACACATTTTTATCAAATCCATAACGAACAATATATTTTAGTCTAATATCATTTGAAATAATACTATCCTTCAGCTTAGCTTCAGCCATTATATTCATAGCTTGAATAGAATCTTTAATTTGCCTATCACTCCTGCCATATAAATTTGAAACGTATTCAAAACTTTTTTGATTAGGATAAGTTTTAATTGTTATACTTTCGAATTGTTTATCAATATTTATAATAGACGCTTGGTAAGTTCGATTAGGCTTAGCCACGAAATGATACCTTGCTAAGCTATCTGTCATTAGAGTGTCAATTATATAATCCGTTTCCACATCTTTAATATACATTAAATGATTAGAAGCAAGCGCGGAATCATTCTTATATTTTAACACGCCCGAAATTTGATAATAAATGGGTATATGATTAACTCCAAGAATATCAAAATTGCCATTCCTATTGGTTGTTAAAAAATAATTATTGTTGAATTTATGTAAGCTTAAATCATCGCCAGCCGAGTTTAATGGGTATCCTAAATTTTCAACTACCCTTTTTGTATTTAATAAAATACCATAAACATCAAACCCACCTAGCCCACCTGAACGATTTGAAGCAAATAAAAGAGTATCATGAATTTTCGTGGGAGACAATTCGTCTGCATCACTATTTACCAATTCAACTGGAATAGGAATAGTTCCCCAGCTATCACCCTCTCTTTTAACATAAAATATATCAAAACCTCCTAGTGATTCCTTTCTATTACTTGAAAAAAATAGTGTATCTGCATGTTCAGAAATATATGGATATAAATAATCAGCAGCATCGCCATCGAAAATTATTCTTGTATTGTTAAATAATCTACCATCAACAATTTTAGCTTGCCACAATTCTCGTTTACTTAGTTTACCAAAAATTGGCTTGCTTTTTTTGCTATATATAATTATTTTTGCACTGTCATTATATGTAAATGCCTGGTCAGTAGTAAATTCAGAAAAGAAATACTCTACATTATTTGAATTAGTTCGTTTTTTTATTCTTCGATAATTATATAAAATATCATTATCATTACTCGTAGAAGGTGTAAAGTCGTGACTTAAATTAAACTTCTTAGCATTTAGCACGTCATTAGTAATTAGTTTATTGTTTGACAAAACTGAATCAGGAACCCAATATACTTTGTTAAAAATAACATGCTGACCTTTAATTGGCTTATTTGAAATAAATAATAGGCCTCCTTTATAAGGAACGGGGCTAAACTCATTAGCAGTTGTATTAATTGTTAACTTATTGTCATTAAAATCTAAAGAATCGCGAAAAAGTAATTTATTAGCCTTACTAGTTGTATCCTGTGCATATAATACAAATACGTTTAGTATTAAGATTACTAAAGCTCCAAAATATTTAATATGTATATATGTTTTTGGCATATCTAGTATATCTTATAATTATTACTATTAGGGAATAATTTGCCTAGCTCAATTCTAAGAAATATTTCATTTGAATTTGGAACTTTAAATGGCATATCGTAGGAGTATCCAAACCTTAATTGAGGAGAAACTTGAATCTCAGCCATTGCTAAAAATGATTGAGCTGTTCTATAGGATGCACCTAAGCCAACTATATTTCGCAACCAAATATTAGTATTAAAATCTATTCCTAAAGGAGCACCGCTTATAGCTTTAATTAAAATAGATGGTTTAAGTGTAATCTCTTCATTAATATTTACAGAATATCCTGCTGTAAAAAAATAACGAATTTCATTTACTTGGTATAAACTAGAATCTGATTTATAACTATGTGCTTTTGAAAAGATAATTAAATCAGGTGCAGAAAAACCTAAAAAAAACTGATCATCATTATAATATACCCCAGCTCCTGCTAAAGGAATTACTTTATTGAAATTTGAAGAATACGCAACATCATATGACGCAAATGAACCAGTATTCACACCCGTTAATAGTTTCAAATCATTGTAAAACCCCCCTTTTAAACCCATACTAATTACTCCTTTTTTTGAAATAGGAAACTTTAAATTATAATACAAATTCAATCCAGTTCTCCTGAGAATATTTACATACCGGTCATCAAAAAGTTGTATACCAAATCCTATATTTTTATTGTCATTAGGCGCGTCATAAGTAACTGATTTTGTGGAAGGCGCCCCTGGTAAACCGGCCCATTGCTCTCTCCAAATAAATGCCAAACTAGGAACTCCTCTACTACCAGCATATGCAGGGTTGATATTTGTCATGTTATACATGTATTGCGAATACATGGGCATTGACTGTGCATTACAATTAATATATAATAATACTAGTAATGGTATAGATAAAAAATATACTTTTTTAATCATTTATCGCTGTATAATTATATAACCATTAAATAATCTAGTACCGCCATTATAATTATTAGCTTTTATAATATAATAATAGCCACCATCAATCAAATCCTGCCCCAAAAAATTACCTTTGCCATCCCAATCATTATTGTAATTTTTTGATTTATATACTGTACTTCCCCACCTATTATAAACCTCTATATCAATTGTAACATCAAATGGTTTTACAATTATAAACTTATCATTTACGCCATCGTGATTTGGTGAAAAACCTTCAGGGATAAAAACTAAAATATCTTTTATTATATATGGTGTTGGAGCTTTTGATGTTTCATTTGCTCTAGTATCTACAGAGGAAAGCATATTCAAAGTACCCCACTTTGTATCAACTTGAACATTAGCAATATTAGTTAATTGACCTGCGTAACCTTTTGGACTAATATTTACTACTAAATAGCTAGTATCTATTTTATGGCCGTCTATTTTACTTGAAGAATCAGTTAAATTAGTATTTGTACTGCCATTATATCTATAATTAGCAATTACCCCCCCAGTTGCTTTATTGGAAACTACATTAAAATCAGAGGTTATAGGAACGGAATTTTGTAAGTTGTCAGATATTATTACTTTACTGATTGGGTAATTTGTCAAATTGCTTAAAAGGAAAGTAAATTGATAATTAAAAGTTGAATTAGGTTGTAACACACCTGTATCTACCATCTTTTGTAAATGAATAATATCATTTGGATGTAGCATTGTTATTTTAAAACTTGCAGTATCACTTTCAATATTATTTACCAATTGACTCACCGTATAATTACTGGCCCCTATTATTTTTGGCAACTTTGGAGTTGCAGTTTGTAAAACATTATTTATAAAATAATTAAATGAACTTCCAGGCATACCGCTTACTTGTAATGAAACATTTGTAGGATTTGTAGACAAGCCTAAAATATAAGTAGAATCAATTACAAATGGAGCTGGTGGACTTATTAGAACAGTATCATAAACATATTCAGCACTATAAAGACTATTTGAAATGTCAAATGATTTGATTGGATAAATATATTTTCCCACACTACTAGGTAGATTAGGCGCTACTGAATCACACAATAAAGTTTTTACATCGCACCATACTGGAATTGTATTTAAAGGAATAGAAGTGACTAAAGACCTAATATTTTTAGGATTAGAAAGATTTCCTATAATAAATTTTCCATTCATTACTACAGGCGGTAATGGTCTTACCGTTGATATTGACTTAATGGTAATTTTACCGCTATTTTCTATAAAATAATAATTCTCTAAGACCACTCCACTTGTAACTGGCGTGATGGTAATATTGGAAACCCCAGGCAAAGTTTTATCTGTATAATTAGTTTTATACGTTATCTTATTTTTTAGTATGGTATCAGTATCATTGCCCACAAAACCAGTAATCGTATAACTTCCTGCTTTAATAATTGATGACACAGGATCCCCAAAGTATACAGTTAAATTATTTGCAGTTATTGTTAATGGAGCCTTCTCTATAGTAAATTCAAAGTCGGTTGAATTTGCACTTGTATTAGCAGCATCGGCAGCTATTGTTGCAACTGCTTTATATCGTCCAGGCAAAGTTGGTAACTTAGTGCTTGTTTTATAGTTCGTTGAATCGATCCCTGTATAAATAATGCTAACATTCCCATTTGATCCATGAGAAATATATTTAGTGGGCCCTTGTGGTAATCCATTATAAGTAAATTTATTCGTTCCACTCATATATATTGAAGAAGTATCAATTTGACAATTATCTTTTATAGCAAAAGATTTTTTTGTAAAGCCCCCAACAGAATCTGTAATCGTTACTTCATAAGTTCCTGGAGAAAGTGAATGAACTGTTCTAGCTGTAGATTTAAAATCATCTGGCCCAGTCCAAGAATAGGTATAATCTGGGAATCCTCCGTGCACCATCAAATTTATAGACCCTCCCGTAGTACAATTTGAATTTACTAGAGTATCTGTAATCGTTATATTTGAAACGTAAATTTTAAACGACCCCTTAGCACTTACATTCATTGGATTGCTTACCAAATATTTTAAATTTACCACACCATTATAATCAGGATTTGGAGTAAATACGAAGCCTCCATTTAAATTTGCAACAATAGTTCCTTGATTTGTTTCGGGTAAATTCAATAATTGGAAATTTAAATCTGCTGCAACAAATAATGAATCGGAATCATTAAGTGCAACTGAATTATTTAAAACTTCCCCATTTGAACTTACAAAGACATCTGGAATAGCAGTTGGTACAGAACATATTGGTTCAATTAATGTAACAGAAGCAGAAGCGGTACAGCCATTTGCATCTGTTGTAATTACCGTATATGTATTTGTGTTTAAACCATTCAATGATTGTAAAGTATCTTTAGTATTCCATAAATATGAAAAAGGTGCAACACCGCCAGTAACAGCAGCGTAAACAGCTCCGTCTGGATTATCTGCACAAGTTTTATTTTCTCCTGTAACATTAACAGCCAATACAGTTGCGGTAGCGATTGTTTTTGACATTGTAGCAATACAACCAGCAGCATCAGCTACTGTTAATGTATAATCACCAACTGCTAAACTTGAAGGAGATTTAATATTTCCAATTTTAGTAGGCCCAGTCCAAGTGTAAGTTAATACACCATTTGCATTATCTACTTGTACATCAATTTTGCCTGATGGTGTTCCTGCACAAGCTCTTGTATCTGTTATGTTCCCATAAACTTTTAATTCCGTCAATGGTTGAGTAATATCAATTGAATCTTTTGCTTTACAACCATTGATATCCTCTGCATTTATTATATAAGTACCAGATTTTAAGGAAGAAATTACACTGTCTTTTGAACCACTAGACCAAGAATATGAGTAAGGCGCTACTCCACCTATCGATCCCACCAATGCACTTCCATCTTTACCATCATAACAACTAACATTTTTTACCAAACTTGCTTTAATACTATAAGCGGCTGGTTGTGTTATTGCAGTAGAAGTTAAAATTAAATTACAATTACTAGCATCAGTTATCGTCAATGTATAGACACCAATAGTTAATTTTGAAATATCTTTAGTAGTTGCAGAAAAACTATTTGGTCCAGACCAAGCATAAGTATAAGGTGTTGTACCACCATCAATTGTCAAGCTAATAGCTCCGTCAGAGGCACTATTACAAGTTAAATTAGTATTTGTTAATGAAGCCGCAATTGGAGTTGGTTGCATAATAATTGCTGATGTAGAAATAGCGCAACCATTATTATCAGAAATTACTACAGTATATGTACCAACACCTAATAAATCAATATCCTGCGTCGTTTTACTAAAAGTTGCATCCCCGGTTTTTGACCAAGCATAAGTATAAGGTATCGTCCCACCTGTTACACTAATATCTACACTGCCAGTTGAATTACCATTGCATAATATATTTGTTTTAGATGCTGTTACTGCTAAAGCTGCGGTTGGTTGTGTAATTGAAATTGAACTCAATGTTTTCGTACATCCATTCACATCTGTTATAGTAACATTATAATCTCCTGCAACCAATGCAGCTCTATCTTTTAAAACAGATGCATCGTTCCATAAATAAGTATAGGAAGCAGTGCCGCCGCTCACACTTAATGTTATTGTACCCGTAGATTGACCAAAGCAATTAATATTTGCAGGTGTTGCAGTTGCCGTAATAATTGTAGGCTGTGTTAATGCCGCCGGGGTTAATGTTGTTGTACAACCATTATGATCCGTCACCGTTACGCTATAGGTACCTGCTGCAAGTGCAGAAATATCTTTTGATGTAGAAGTAAAACTACTTGGTCCAGTCCATGCATAAGTATATGGA
>CAINWZ010000004.1 GCA_903854725.1 uncultured Bacteroidota bacterium | reverse complement strand
TTGCTAATGTAGCAACAACTGAATTTGATTTTCCTTTTCTGATATAGTGAATGGTCACTTTTTCTTCGGGTTTGCATTTACCAATAGCATCATATAATGTAGAAGGGCCATCTATCTTTGTGTCATTTACCTTTGTAATAATATCATCATTCATCAGCCCAGCTTTTTCTGCTGGACTTTCTTCACTTACTTGATTAATTTTTGCACCTGCTTCTGTTTCTTCTGTAACTACACCTAAAAAAGCAGGGTTAGATTTTGTGTTGTTGGGTACAATCATATCGAAATCATCTTCTTCCTCCTCACCATCTTTATTAATAATAATTTCATCTTCTATTTTATCAAGTGGCATTAGCTTGCCCAGTGGCTTTCCTTCGACCAATATTCTTGGCTTTTTGCTTTCATTGTTTTCAAGGCCGTTCAAGTTTTTATCTAATTTTTTTAAGATGATTCTTTGATTTCTTTTTCCAGGCATGTTGCTGTTTCCCTCAATACTTAATCGAGGATCATTTTCGTCGACTTCTTTTCCGTTAATGGTAACTTTATTGCCATCCACTACCACCGTCATATTTACATCATTTTTTATTTCAGAAGATTTGTCCCCATCAATAGTGATAGTCACTTTTGTAGAATCATTCTTTGCTTTCTTTTTAGTGGTAATAACTATTACTCCATTGGCACCCTTTTCGCCGTATTTTTCTTTGGCCAATGCTCCTTTCAAAACATCAACACTTGCGATATCATCTGGCGCAATTTCTTTTATACTAGAAACTGTTTTTCCATCAACAATATAAATGGGAGTTTTGCCATCTTTTGAAAGGATAACTTGGGCATCGTCTTTAGCTTTTTTCTTACTAATTATTATTTCATTAGATTGAGCGAAGCTATTAGCAACTGTCATTAAAATGAATAAAGAGAGTAATAGTTTTTTCATAGTTTCAAATTGTAAATAATGATATGGGTAGGTTCTATTTGTAAAAAATATTTTTTGTCCGAATTCAAAAGTAAGAAAAATTCTTTACTACGAAATTATTCGCAAATATTAATTTGTTAAAATCTTATATAATTGATTATCAATAGATTAATTTAAAAATCTATAGAGCAAATGCCAGAAATAAATTCATCAGCCACTATAAGCTTTGTTTCACCACCTCAATGACTTTATTGAGTTGACTTGCATCTTGGCCACCTGCAGTTGCCAATGTTTTTTGACCACCACCACCACCTTTAATAAGAGGTGCAATTTTTTCTTTGATCATTTGTGTTGCTTGCATCTTAGTAGTTAATGATTCGCTTATGGAAAGAGCAACAGCGGCTTTTGCTTCGATAGTCGCTACTAAAATAATGCAATGATTATTTTGTGTTTGGCCTAAGGCTACAGTTAATTTTTTAAGATTATCAGCACTGCTTAAGTTTACCTCCATTCCTAAAAAGGCCACACCGTTTATGTTTTCAAAATTTGCTGTATACTTAGCAGTCAATTCATTTACAAGTAAAGCTTCTTGGCTTTCTAATTTCTTAGACAATTCTTTTTGATTCAATTGTAGTGTGGCAATCGTATCATTTAAGACGGAGACAGAAGAATTCTCATTCCACTCAGGTGCTGTAATAGGGTGATCTAATTTTGCAGCAAGTAATGCACAAACTTCTGTAAGTTGATTAATTTGTTTGTGTAATTTTTCCTTTACATCTGTCATATGCTGTCCTGCAGCTTCTCCCACTACTGCTTCTATTCTTCTAACGCCTGCTGCTACAGAGGCTTCTGCTTTTAAAATAAATTGGCCAATTTCTCCGGTATGTCCCACATGTGTACCTCCGCATAATTCAATAGAATAAGCAGGGTCCATGACAACTACGCGCACTTTATCTCCATATTTTTCTCCAAATAAAGCCATAGCTCCTAATTGTATCGCTTCTTCTTTATTCATTTCCTTTATGACTACAGGAATATTTAGTTTTATTTTTTCATTCACCAGATTTTCAACTTGGCTTATTTCTTCAGTTGTCATTTTAGCAAAATGAGAAAAATCGAATCTTAATTGCTCTGTGTTTACTAAACTTCCTTTTTGTGCTACGTGTTTGCCTAATACATTTCTTAAGGCTGCATGTAATAAATGGGTAGCTGAATGGTGCAAAGTGGTGGCTTTTCTAGCAGATGTATTTACAGTTGCTTTTACGCTGTTTGAAATTTTTGCAGGCAAGCTTTCGGTAAAATGTATAAATAAATTATTCTCTTTTTTGGTATCTGTTACTGCAATATTTGTTCCGTCTTCAAATTGAAAGCTGCCTATATCACCAATCTGACCGCCACTTTCTGCATAAAAAGGAGTTTCAGACAATACCCATTGAAAGGCTTCTTTTCCTTTCGCTTTTACATTTCTATATTTTATAATGGTAGCGTTGGCTTCCATCTTCGTGTAACCTACAAAATTCGTTTCTTTATCTGGGTTAACTTGTATCCAATCTCCTGTATCAATAGCAGTGGCAGCACGGCTTCTGTTTTTTTGTTGCTGCATTTCTTTTTCAAATCCAGGTTCGTCCACTTCTAAATTATTCTCACTTGCAATTAACCTAGTTAAATCAACCGGAAAACCGAAAGTATCAAATAATTCAAAAACCAACTTTCCTTCGATGGTTGAATTTTTCGGATGCGTATTAATAATATCATCCATACGCTTTAATCCCTTTTCTAAAGTGCGTAAAAATCCTTCCTCTTCTTCTTTCACTACTTTACTTACAAAATCTAATTGTCCAGTTAATTCAGGGAATACATTTTCAAATTGTTTTGCTAACAGCGGCATTAATTGATGTAATAAAGGATGCTTATAATCTAAATAAGAATAATAATACCTAACAGCTCGTCTTAGTATTCTGCGTATAACATAACCTGCGCCTGTATTTGCTGGTAATTGGCCATCTGCAATGGTAAATGCAATGGCGCGAATATGATCGGCGATAACTCTAAAAGCAATAGCTTGTTTGCTGTCGCTATAGTCGTAATTTTTTTGCGTAATTTTTTCTACGGCTTCAATGGTGCCAGTAAAAACATCTGTATCGTAGTTACTTTTTTTATTTTGTATTACACGAACCAATCTCTCAAAGCCCATTCCTGTATCTACATGTTTATTAGGAAGTGCTTCTAGACTACCATCTTTTTTTCTGTTGTATTGAATAAATACATTGTTCCAAATTTCAATAACTTGTGGATGATCTTTATTGACTAAATCACGACCTGGTATTTTTGCAATTTCTTCCTCCGATCTCATATCCACATGTACCTCACTGCAAGGGCCGCAGGGTCCGGTATCACCCATCTCCCAGAAATTATCTTTTTTATTACCGTAAATTATTTTGTCCTCAGATACCCATTTTTTCCAATGCATTAAAGCTTCACTAGAAGCGGGCAAATTTTCGGAAGCGTCACCTTCAAAAACTGTTACATATAATCTGTCAGGATCAATGCCATATACTTTTGTTAATAATTCCCAACTCCATTCAATAGCTTCTCCTTTAAAGTAATCGCCAAAACTCCAATTGCCCAACATTTCAAACATAGTATGGTGATAGGTATCTACACCTACTTCTTCTAGATCATTGTGCTTGCCACTTACACGTAAGCATTTTTGTGTATCAGCAATACGCGTATGTGATGGAACTTGGTTACCTAAAAAAAAGTCTTTAAACTGATTCATACCAGCATTGGTAAACAGTAGCGTAGGATCGTTTTTAACGACAATGGGAGCAGAGGGTACAATGGCATGCCCTTTAGATGCAAAAAAATCTAAAAATTGTTGTCTTATTTCAGGGCTCTTCATCATGTAGCTTAATTTTAGGCTGTGTTGGTCTTAAAAGCTATATTTGTTATGCTTTTTTAATGTCCTCAAAGGTAAGGAATTGGGGCTTTTTTATGGCCTTATTTAGACAAAAAATGGCTTATTTCACATGAAGAAAATAAAATACTTCTTTAATACGCATACCCTTCGATTTGAAAAAGTGGAAGTGCCACTTAGGGTTCGTTTGCTACAGCTGTTTGGCTTTATAGCGGCTTCTATAGTGACGGGCATAGTGATTGTCATTGTTCTATTTCAATATATTGATTCTCCCAAGGAAAAATTGCTTCGTCAGCAGAATGAAATGTATAAAGAAAATTATAGTGTTATCCAAGATAGGATTAGACAGTTGGAGTTGCAAATGACCGAATTAGAAAGTAGGGACAATGAAGTGTATCGTTCGATATTTGAATCAAGCCCCATACCAGATAGTGAGCGTTTAAAAGATATCGAAGCCCAGAAGGAAGTAAGGATGATTCAAAATTTTTCAAGCGCTGAATTATTGTCTAATATGATTGAGCAGTTAAATAATTTAAGTGTGCGATCTGCCTTTCAGGATAAGTCCTATCTAGAAGTAGGAGCCATGGTAAAAAATAAAGAAAAATTATTAAGGGCAATTCCTGCGATTCAGCCGGTAAGTAATAAAAATTTAAATAGAATTGCTTCAGGATATGGGTATAGAATTGACCCCTTGTATAAGGATTATCGTTTACACGCAGGCCTTGATTTTACAGCCCCGTCTGGAACGCCCATCTATGCAACAGCAGATGGGGTGGTGCAAGCTGCAGGGTTTAATAGTGATGGTTATGGAAACAAAGTGGTGATCAATCATGGGTATGGCTATCAAACTTTGTATGGTCATATGGTTCGCGTAAAAGCCAAGCTAGGTCAGGTTATTAAAAGAGGCGAAGTGATTGGCTATATTGGTAGCACAGGAAAAAGCACGGGACCACACTGTCATTATGAAGTCATTAAAAGAGGCGCTAAAGTAGATCCAGTTTATTATTTTTATAATGATTTAACGCCTGCGCAATTTGATCGCATTTTGAAAGCTGCCGCTGCAAATAAACAAAGCTTAGACTAAGTATATGGATCCTTTATTACTTCAATACTTAAATAGAATTATGCGTACTATTGGCTTAGTGGTATTTTGGATGTCTTTAAATGTAGCTTTTGGAATTATGTGGGGGTATGCATTTATTGAAACCCATTGGAAGCTGGGCAATATTTTATTTTACCTTTATCTGATAACAAGCTTTATTGGTTTCGCTTATCTACTCTATCGAATTTGGAAAAATCCCATTGGTATAAAAATAGAGTAGCTGCTCTTTAGCTAGTATGATCGGCTATTATTTTCCATACACCTTTAATTTTTCTAAACAAGAGTGTGAAATTTCCACTGGCATCGCCTATACTCCTTTTTAAATAAAATTTTCCAATAATGAAATAGTGATCCACATTGAGTGGCTGCATACGTGTAATGGTAAATGCTAATTGCCCCATATGGCTTGTATCAGGATAGTTCTTTTTGTAATTGTTTAACGTAGTAGTGTAGCCATAGGTAGGACCATTCTTCCCCATAAATAAAAGACTATCGTTTTCCCAGTAACCTAGCATGAATGCATCAATATTACCTTGGTTCCATGCAATGATTTGTTTGTCCAATAATTGTTGGATAGCTTGTTTGTCGGTGTTTTGGCCAACACTTATAAGGCAAATGAAAAGGGTTATTAAAGTAAAATATTTCTTCATGGGTTGTAATTTATTCATTGAAAAGTTAATAAAAATTATTGAAATCTACCTAATTTGTGGCTATGTCCTATCAAAAACATTTAAAAAAGGAAACTGGCTTAGCAACACTCATTAAGGGGAAGCCGTATGTTTTGAAGAAAAGAAAAAATACAGCAGTGCGTTTAATGGCAAGCATAGTCTCTCAGCAATTGAGTACAAGTGTAGCGGCAATTATTTTTAAACGTTTTTTAGATGTGTTTGGCGGAAAAGAGCCAACTATGCAACAGGTAATTGACACCCCCTTTGAGGTGTTAAGAGGTATTGGATTGAGTAATGCTAAAGTAAATTATGTTAAAAATGTAGCTACTTTTTTTATGACTCATCAAATTACTGATAAGCAATTGTACAAAATGGATCCAGAAGAAGTGATTGAATTGCTTACTCAAATCAAAGGAGTAGGTAGGTGGACTGTAGAAATGCTTCTTATGTTTAGTCTAGGGCACGAAGATGTTTTTGCTGTGGATGATTTAGGTATTCAGCAAGCAATGATTAAGTTATATAAAATAAAGTATACTTCTAAAAAAGAGTTACATACTAAAATGATTAAAAAATCGCAAAGCTGGTCTCCCTTTAAAACCTATGCCTGCTTGCATTTATGGAACTGGAAAGATAATGGCGCGGTGTAAGAGTATAAAGGTTTAGGCTGAATTGCGCGCTGCGTTAATGATGCCAAACATGGTTCTAGTCAATAATTTTTCATAAGACGCTAAGGCGATTGGATCTTTGTTTATTGCAGGAATTTTACCTAATGCATATTGTTGAATCGTAAGTAAGGGGAGTACAATTCTATCTCTTAATAAAATGGAATGTTTACTTACAATGTCATTCTCCATTAAACTTTTTCCATTGCATAGTTCCAAGTACAATTGAGTAGTGAGTTTAAATTCCTCTTTAATATTTTTCCATATTGCACTAAATTCCGCATCTGCTTCTACATATTTTGTAATAGCAAAATTTGATTTCACCATGCTCATCATGCTGTTGTCTATCAGTGTTCTAAAAAAGGCAATCGAATTAAACAAGGATTGCACCTCCTGCCATTTTCCTTTTTCTTTTATTACTTGCAAGGCAGTTCCTACGCCATAGAAGCCTGGCACATTTTGTTTTAATTGACTCCAGCTGCCCACAAAGGGAATAGCTCTTAAGTCGGCAAAGGTTAAACTATTCCCACTACCTCTTTTAGCAGGTCGGCTTGCGATATTACTCTTGCTATAATAATTTAAAGGACTAAATTTTTGCAAGTAAGGTAAGAATAAGGGATGTTCTTTTAATTGTTGATAAGATTGATAGCTTATATTTCCTAGTTCTTCTAGTAAATTTCTGTCTTGTTCGGAAATTTGCAATTTGGTATCTGCAAAAAGCTCATTGCTTACACCAGCACTTAATAGTTGCTCCAAATTATATTGGGCAGATTGTATAGTGCCAAAGTTGGAAGTGATAGTTTGACCTTGTACGGTAAGTTGAATTTCTTCATTTTCAATTTGATTCCCCATGGAGGCATAAAATTGATGCGTCTTTCCGCCGCCTCTTGAAGGTGGGCCGCCACGGCCATCAAAAAACTTAACCACTATTTCATTTTCTCTAGAAACCTTTGTAAGTATCTCTTTTGCTTTATAAATACTCCAGTTAGCTTGTAAATAACCGCCATCTTTTGTGCCGTCACTGAATCCCAGCATAATGGGTTGTTGCTGCTGTCTTACTTTTAAATGTGATGCATAAGAGGGCTCACTATATAATGTCTGCATTATATTTTCAGATGCCGCTAAATCATCAATGGTTTCAAATAAGGGAACAATATCTAGTGTGGCCAGTGTATCATCCCATCCACATAATCTACAAAGAGCATATAATTCCATTACATTTACGGACGATTGACAATTGCTAATGACATATCGATGGCAGCCAGCAACACCATTCATTTGCTGTACTTCTTTAATGGCATAAATGCTTTCTATCGTATCTTTTGTAATGGATTCACTATAATCAGCCGCTTGTATGTTTCCTTTTAGGGTACTTAAAATTTCAATTTGTGCTGCAGGAGATAAAGTTTCGTAATCTTTGGGTAATAAGTTTTTACCATTCTTCTCATTTACTTTATCATTAATGTCCATTAATACTTTACGATGTATTCGGCTATCCTGTCTAATATCTAAGGAAGCAAAGTGTGTTCCAAATAATTTTACTTTATGTAGTAAGCCTTCTAGTCTACTTAAATAAAGAGAATGATCTTCCGATATTATTTTTTTTCTAATCGTCTCTAAACTTTCAATTATTTCTTCTTTTACAATAGGATGACTTGTATCGGGTCTAAAAACGTTTTCATATAGTAAAGCTTCAAGATTATGGAGCAATACATCAATGCCTGAAAATGTTAGCTTACGTTTTAACTTTCTAACATCTCTGTAATAACAAACTATAATGCTACTTCTTAATGCCTTTGCCACTTTTATAGTGGTAGCAGCATTTACAAAGGGATTGCCATCTCTATCCCCGCCAGGCCAAAAGCCTAATTCAATAAAAGGGTTCTGATTATCATATTGGTTATCAAATACTTCGTTGATGATGGTATTATAAATGTTACCTACAGCATGGTAGAAAATGTTTTCTAGATACCACATTAAATTTAATGCTTCATCCGTTGGGGTAGGCTGCTTCTTATTAAAAAAAGGGGTAAGACCTAATTGTTGAATATATTGGTTAATGGTATTGAATTCATTTTTACCAATGGCTTCTCCCATATCATGAATGATACCTAATACATTGGCAGGATAAAACTGAGTGGGGTGCGCTGTTAGTACAATGCGCACTTTAAAATCTTTTAATTTATTTTTTAAGGCTTGATTTTTCCCGGTAAATGCAGCGTCTCTAATTAATGTCTTTAAACTACCAGGCCCGTCAATATCATTAACAGTTGTAAAGGCAGCGTCTTCAATGGCATCAAATAAAACCACTTGTCTTTCTATGTATTGCACATATTTAAATAAGTGGTCAATTTTTTCTTTTTCTTCTTCAACCTGTGTGTGCCTGCTAAAAAAATAATCTACAATTTCAGTGGGCGATTTTCCTTTTGCATAACCTTCTTCACAGGTTTGCAATAATATGGGTAATAAGGCGCCAACATTCGCCACACCAGAATAGGGGAGTGCTGCAAATAAACTATTATAGATAATGTATTTATCAGATACATTTCTTCTAAACTGTTGCGAGTAAATATTAGTGGAGCTTGTCATAAGGAATACCGCAAAGGTAGTACAAATAAAGGAGGCTTTCATGAAAGCCTTGCCAGCATTGATTCCTAATGAATGTTTGTTTTAGATAGTTGTATCTATTCGAAAGGTAGGCTGACCAATGTCATGATAAAATGCAAAGGTCCATTGCTCTTTCGCGCCAGTTACCCACCATTGTTGTCTCCACTCCATTGATTTCTTGCCGTCCATATCATATTTTGCTACAAATCTAGATTTCATTTGTTGTAATTGAGGAGCTACATCTGCACCGAAAAAAATAATTTCTTCATTTTCTTTCATCCAAGCTACTTGGTGAAATTCGCTATGGCCACCTGTTATTTCGTAATGAATAAGATTGTCAATAACACCTTTATCCTGTGTAAGCCATACCACACCACTAAAATTTTCAAGCACACCTATTTGTGCAAGTAAAGTTGGGTTATGGCTATTTTTCATTACTTCGTCAAATTCTCTTCTTTGTACATAATATTTTGCATAAGGAAAACTTATGAATTGTTCTTGATGCACTGGATGTAAGTAACTAATTCCACCTGCGTGGTCTTTGTGTAAGTGGCTTAAAAATACTTTGGTGACTTTTGAAGGGTCAATACCTAAGGCCATTAGATTTTCGTGAATTTGCAAAACACCCATTTTATTTAAGTAACCAAGCCCGGTATCTAATAATATAATATCATTGTCTGTGATAATAACAAAGGGCTGCACTTCCACTAAAATACTTCCTTTGGGCCTATTGGGATAATCAGGACTGCTGCTGTTAAATGGTTTAAATACCTTCGTTTCGTCAATGGAGAAACTGCCTTCTGATAAAGGATATATACGCATGTTGCAAAATTAAGCATTAACGAAGCACCATCTGCCTATCTGCGTCTAATCTTAATAAAATAAATAAAAGAGTGGTAAAAGTAAGTAAAGATGATCCGCCATAACTTATTAAAGGTAGTGGAATACCTACTACAGGGAATAACCCAATAGTCATACATATATTGACTGCAATATGAAAAAAGAAAATACCTACCACACTATATGCATAGACTCTTGAAAAAGTACTTCTCTGCCTTTCTGCTATTCTTATTAACCTAAACAAGAAAAATAAATACAATGCTAAGAATGTAAAAGTGCCTACAAATCCAAAAGCTTCCCCTAAGGAGGTGAAAATAAAATCGGTATGTTGTTCTGGAACATATTTACCTCTTGTTTGCGTTCCTTTTAAAAATCCTCTTCCCCAAAAGCCGCCAGAACCTATGGCAATTTTACTTTGCTTTACATTATAGTCATCTGGCTTCTTGCTTTTTTTTAAAGTTGTAGAGGATGCAGATTTTTTATTTAAAGAGCAATCATATTCTTTACCTATCATACTATAAATACGAGTACTTTGGTAACATTCAAATACATTATTAAATATATAAGGTACTGCGAATCGAACAGTGCCAAAACACATTGCCCAAATGGCAATTACCATTATAATATTATTTTTATTGCGTTTGAATCTTTTAATCATGTTGGCAATAACCAAACCTGCAATAGCAGTTATGATGATAGCGAGTGTAGAGGGTTCTAGTAATAAGGTAGCAATTACCAATATGGCAAATGAAAGTAAAATGACTAGTATTACAGGCGGCAGTCCTTCTCGATACATGGCAAATATAAAAGCGCTATACACTAAAGCCAGGCCCATTTCGTGTTGCATAATAGATAATACAGCAGGTAGGGCTATCATGAATCCTGCAATTATATGGGACTTCAATTTAGTAAAATCTGTTTCAGGCTTGGAAATAAATTTCGCTAAAATTAAGGCAGTAAAGATTTTACATAATTCAGCGGGTTGTAAATTAAATCCACCAGCAATGGGTATCCAACTTTTAGAGCCATTAATATTTTTACCCAAAACAAAAGTGGCCAACATTAATAAAATACCCAAAACATAAGAGATATTAGCGAGCGCCGTAAACAACTTACTATCAATGAGTAAAATAAAAATAGCTACAAAGGCACAAAAGATAGCAAAATATATTTGTTTACTATAGTTGGTTTTAGCAGTTAAAAAAGAATTACTCCAATCCAGATTTGGGTTGTATTCCACCATAAAAACGCACATAATGCCAATAGCTACCATTATTAGATAGAGCACAATTACCGCTAGGTCTGTTCCCTTTGAAAAATTATTATTATTGCTAGATGCTGACATTCGTTAATTTACTATTTACTTTTTTCTTTTTTAGTTTTGGATTTAATGCGTTTTCCTTAGACGATTTTGTTTTTGGCACTGGCGCCGCAGGGGGAATAGGCTTGGTTAGTGTATCCATTTTTTTCAGTGTATCCACTTTGGGTTTAATAGGCGCGACTTCTGATACCATTTCCATATCCCAAATATCTGCTAATTCATCATTGTTATATTCAATGGGCGTTAACATTTCAGTTTTATTATTTTGTACATACCATTGTTTAATGGCAGCTGGCATTAAATCTACATTAGATAAGTAATCTACTTTTGTTTTACTTTCTTTAGTAAGCGTGTCGTTTAAATATTTCTCCATCACTAATCCTGCAATAGGTCCTGCCCAAGTAGCGCCAAAGCCAGCATTTTCAACTACTACAGCCACTGCAATGGTAGGATTGTCTTTGGGTGCGAAGCAAACAAATAAAGAGTGATTTTTTCCATGCGGATTTTGTGCGGTTCCTGTTTTAGCACAAAATTCATGACCTGGTACTTTAATAAATGCTGCAGTTCCAAAAACAGTTACACCATGCATTCCTTCTTTTATTATATCAAAATATTCAGTAGGTATTTTGGTGACCTCTTGTTTTGTGCGAAAGTTGACTAATAATTCTTTATCTCTATCATCTTCTTCTTCCACACTATCAATAAAATGAGGCGTGTAGTAATAACCTTTATTTGCAATAAATGCCATCGCATTGGCTAATTGTAAGGGGGTGCTCGTCATTCTGTCTTGACCAATACCTAAAGTTAACATGTAACAACTATTCCAATATTTAGCTCCACCAAAATCTTTATTGTATTGCGCAGTATCAGGTATGTTGGCTCTATTTTCACTGGGCAAATCAATTCCTAATTTTCTTCCTAAGCCAAAGCTATTCATATATTCTTTCCATTTTAAATAACCCAATTTTGCATTATGATATTTTGGATTATCAATGGCCATTCTAAATACTTGTAAGAAGTAAGAGTTGCAAGAGTTGGCTAATGCCAATTGCAAATTAGCGGCATGTCCTGCATTATGATGTTCGCATTTACGAGGATCTCCGCATGAAGTATATAAACCAAAACAATTGTAGCCAAAGCTAGGCGTAATTAATCCTTCATCTAAAGCAATTAATGCGCCCAATGGTTTAAAAGTAGATCCAGGTGGATATTGACCTTTGATGGCACGGTTATAAATAGGTCGGGCAGTATCAGTTAATAATCTGCCAATAGTTTTTCTTCTTTGATTTCCTGTTAACAAATTAGGATTGTATCCTGGACTAGATGCCATTGCAATCACACTGCCTGTCTTAGGATTTAAAGCTACAACACTTCCTATTTTATGTTGTAATAATTTTTCAGCAAGTTGCTGCACTTCTACGTCCATACTAGTATATAAATTTCTACCAGCAATGGCTAGGGTATCAAATTGCCCTTTTTCAAAAGCGCCTTGAATTTTACCCTTATTATCTCTTAAGTATCTTTTTACACCTCTTTGACCCATTAAGATAGACTCGTATTGTTTCTCCAAGCCTGTCATACCAGCATAGTCGCCCATCTCGTATCCTTCTTCACCATGCTTTTGTAAAAAATTTACATCTACTTCTGCAACATATCCTAAAACATGCGCTGCAGTATTATAAGGATAGGAACGAATAGAACGTTCAGATAAAGAGAAACCAGGGAAGCGATATAAATTTTCTGTTAACTGTGCGTATAATTCAGCAGAAAGAAAAGGTTCAAAAACTCCAATTTTTACACGAGAGTTTTTAACAATTACCTCGACCATTCTTTTGGTGTAGGCTGCTTTATCAATTTTTAAAATAGCACATAAGGTTGCGGTGTCAACACCTTTGGCTTCATTGGGAATAACCACTAAATCGTAGCTAATAGTATTTTCTAAAAGTGCTCTTTTTTTACGATCATAAATAATACCCCTATCTGGATAAATTATTTTTCTAAATATGGCATTGTTATTAGCAGCTAATACATACTTGCTTGAAAAAATTTGCAAACTAATAAGTTGTGCAATGATGAAGAAAAAAATAACGCCGATGATAATTTGAATAATACCTCCTCGGTTAGAATTGTACATTGACATGAATTATCTTTTTAACTTTCTTCGGTTCATTATAAGCTCTAGACTAAAAATTAATAATAAACTCATGATACTAGTGAAGAATACTTTTCCGATAAAGTAACCAAAGTTACCAAACTGCAACCATTCTAATAATACTAAATAGAAATGGTGTATAAAGGTAAGTGAGAAGGCATAAAAAGCATAAGGACCCCATCCCATGGTGGCAATACTTGGTTCTTTACTCACTTCCTCAGAAGTTTCTTGTGATAATAGTAAATTTAAAATAATGGGTCTGAGATATCCCATTAAACTACAAGCTGCTGCATGAAGGCCAGGAGTTTTTGTAAACAAGTCAAGACAGTAGCCAAAAATAAAGCCAAGGATGGTTGTGGCAATACGACTTGTTCCAAAGGGTAGCCATAATAAAAAGAGAAAATAAATATAAGGCGTTATGAATTGGTGGATGGGTGGCACTTCATTCAAAATCACAATTTGCACTAATAAGAACAAAATGAATCGGGTAGTATTTTTAAGAAGGTTATTCATTGTCAACCTCCTTTACAATTACTTTCTTTTGATCTTCCATTCTTCTATTTTCTACCAAGTATACATATTCTAAATTAAAAAAGTTAGTAGTGGCTTTTACATTCAATGTTAAAAAATTACTAGAAGGGTCTTGTATTACAGTGACAACACGTCCTACCATTAACTGTGCAGGGAAATTAGAAGAATAGGGACTTGTAATTACAGAGTCTCCAATTTTAGGTGCTGCACTTTTAGATATATTTTTTAATACTAAAATATTAGGGTCTGAACCATCCCATTCGATACTACCTGCAATTTTATCTCTTTTTAACATGGCACTTACTTTGCTATTACGATGCAGTAAGCTCATAATGGTGCTATAATTATCATTTACTTCCACAACCACACCTACAATGCTTCCATCAGGGCTAATAGCGGCCATATCTTTTTTAATGCCTTGCAAACTACCCCTTTCAATAATGATATAATTTTTTTGAAGGGTGAAAGTATTGCCTACTACTTTAGCAGGGTAGTAATAGAATTTTCTAATTTTTTCTAAACTATCTTTTCTTAAAATTAGTGTTCCTAATTTTTTAGTCGTGTCAAAGGGTACAAAATTTTGCGCCAATTGATTTCTTAAAGCTACATTTTCTGCTGCTAGTTTTTCGTTGGTTGCTTTTAAACTAAAAAAATAAGTCCAACTCGCGTACTTGCGGTTAATATCTCCAGTTACTTGATTGCTCCAACCTCCAAAAAAAGTTTCATGAGATTTGCTATTGGAAGACAACATGACCAATGACACAATTTGTAGTATCAGAAAACTAAAGAAAGTAAAATTTTGTCTTATGAACCCAATGATATTCTTCATTTGGTATTATCTCATGATAAATGGAAAGCGTTGATAATTCTTAAGTGCAATACCAGTTCCACGCACTACACTCTTAAGTGGATCCTCTGCTACATGCACCGGTAATTTTATTTTTTGACTTAATCTTTTATCCAAACCACGTAAAAGTGCACCACCACCTGTTAAATACAAACCTCTACGGTATATATCTGACGCCAACTCTGGTGGTGTTGTTTCTAAGGCTTTTAGAATAGCCTCTTCAATTTTAAAAATACTTTTATCTAATGCTTCTGCTACTTCTTGATAAGTAACCATAATTTGTTTAGGTATCCCCGTTACTAAGTCACGACCGTTTACTGGCATGTCATCTGGAGGATTGTCTAAATCTTTTAAAGCAGCGCCCACATGAATTTTAATTTGTTCAGCCGTACGTTCTCCAATTAATAAACTATGATAACGTCTAAGTGCTTCCATAATGTCTGCAGTAAATTCATCTCCTGCAATACGAATACTTTGATCACAAACAATTCCAGCTAATGCAATAACAGTAATACCAGTGGTACCACCTCCAATATCAATAATCATATTTCCTACAGGCTCTTCAACATCAATTCCAATTCCTAATGCAGCAGCCATCGGTTCATGAATCATATATACTTCTTTTGCGCCTGCTTGTTCAGCACTATCACGCACCGCTCTTTTTTCAACTTCTGTAATGGAAGAGGGAATGCAAATAACCATTCTCCAACTTGGTGGAAATAATGGCTTCTTTGGATAAATCATTTTCATCAATTCGCGAATCATTAATTCAGCGGCATTGAAATCGGCAATTACGCCATCTTTTAAAGGACGCACTGTTTTAATACTCTCGTGCGTTTTTTCATGCATCAACAATGCTTTTTTACCAACGCCCAAAACTTCTTTCATATTATTCCTATTCAAAGCAATAATAGAAGGTTCATTCACTACTACTTCGTCGTTGTGAATTATAAGCGTATTAGCCGTGCCTAAGTCCATGGCTATTTCCTGTGTAAAAAAATTAAATAATCCCATTGTTCTTTGTTATTTGTATAGTTCAGGTAGAATGAAGCAAAATTCATCTAAAATCCTTACAAATCAAAGCTTTTTGCAAATGATTCACAAACTTTTTTTCGTACAAAATTTTATGCAAATTCGTAACCAATATCTTTTCTAAAATTCATTCCTTCAAATTGAATAGTTGACAAGCCCTTTTGTGCTTTTTGCACTGCATTTTGTAGGTTAGTTCCATTGGCGGTAACGGTTAATACGCGGCCTCCTTTTGTAACAATTGAATTATCCTGAAAACCAGTACCAGCTTGAAATACAAGGGTGTCTGGTAATTTTTGAGCAGCCTCTATTCCTTGAATGGGGAAGTTTTTTTGATAGCTTCCAGGATACCCGCCACTTACTGCCATCACAGTAGCAAAAGCTTCGTCATGATATTGAATATTAACGTCTTCTAAAGTGCCATTATCTGCAGCGGCTAAGAGACTTACTAAGTCTGTTTGTAAACGAGGTAGAATTACTTCTGTCTCTGGATCACCCAAACGGCAATTGTATTCAATTACATATGGCTCGCCACCACAATTCATCAATCCAAAAAACACAAACCCTTTATATACAAGGCCTTCCTGCTTAATTCCATTAATGGTTGGCTCCACAATAGTAGATGTTACTTTAGCCATAAAAGCCTCATCCATAAAGGGAACAGGGCTTACACAGCCCATGCCACCTGTATTCAAACCGGTGTCACCTTCGCCAATTCTTTTATAATCCTTGGCATGTCCAATAATTTGATAGTTAGTCCCGTCGGTTAATGCAAAAACACTTACTTCTATCCCCTCTAAAAACTGCTCTATGACTACTTTTGAGCTGGCTTCGCCAAACTGCTTGTCTTGTAACATCTCTTTAAAACTAGTTAGGGCTTCTTGATGCGTTGTGGCAATAATCACACCTTTTCCTGCCGCTAAACCATCTGCTTTTAAAACAATAGGAAGCACATGATTGCTAATGTAGGCAAGGCCTTGCTCATAATTATCGATCGTAAATTCGGCGTAATGGGCAGTGGGTATTTGATGCCTTTGCATGAAGTGTTTGCTAAATGCTTTGCTGCCTTCTAATTGAGCTGCTTGGGCAGAAGGGCCAATAACATTTATATGCGCTGTTAAGGGGTCATTGCTAAAAAAGTCATAAATCCCTTTAACCAAGGGTTCCTCGGGCCCAACGACAATCATTTCTATTTGATGTGCTAATGCCGCTTTTTTAAGTGCCTCAAATTGATTGATTTCAATAGGCAAATTCGTTCCAAACTGAGCTGTACCAGGGTTTCCAGGGGCTATAAAAATTTGATCACACTGATGACTTTGAGCCATTTTCCAGGCCAAAGCATTTTCTCTTCCACCACTTCCAATGAGTAAAATATTCATATTTAAACGGATTGCACCACGAAAGTAAAATTTATTGAATGGATTTTATTAATTTGAGTCAATTAAATAAAACAATTACTTATGGCATCCACTACACAAAAGCACCCCAAAGGATTGTACGTTTTGTTTGCAACAGAAATGTGGGAGCGATTTAACTATTATGGCATGCGTGCGATTTTGGTTTTATTCTTAACCAAAGCTTTGCTATTTGATAAGGTTTTTGCATCACAAGTGTATGGTAGTTATACGGGCTTGGTTTATTTAACACCCCTTCTAGGTGGATATATTGCTGATAGATACTGGGGCAATAACCGTTCTATTATAGCAGGAGGGTTGGTCATGGCCATCGGCGAATTTTTCTTGTTTTTTTGCGGTCATTTTTATGAAAATGGGGCAGTTGCCATGCCTTTATTTTATATTGGTTTAGGCTGTATGATTGCAGGTAATGGATTTTTTAAGCCCAATATTTCTAGTATGGTGGGTCAATTGTATCGTAAAGGTGATTCAAGAATTGACGCTTCTTATACTATTTTTTATATGGGGATTAATACAGGCGGTGCGCTAGGTCCAGCTATTTGCGGTTTAGTAGGGGATACTGGGAAATCGGGAGATTTTAAATGGGCTTTTTTTGCAGGAGGCGTTGCTATGTTGTTAAGTGTAATTACGCAAATGACATTTCAGAAAAAATACTTGGTCAATGCAGAAGGTGACGCCATTGGCCTTGCACCAAAAGATGCTCCCAAGTGGTTTCAAAAAATTCCTGTAATGGTGGGCTTTTTATTTTTAATTTCTTTATTAACGATTGCGTTGGTGTATATAGATATTCAAGTAGTAAGCTATTTGTTTTGGTTATTATTGGCTTGTATACTTTTAATTGCTTTTATTATATTTTCTGATAAATCATTAGATATTATTCAAAAGAAAAAGGTAGCTGTGTTATTTACTGTTTCCTTTTTTGTCATCTTTTTTTGGAGTGCATTTGAACAAGCTGGCGCCTCGCTTACTTATTTTGCATCCGAAAATACCCAACGTGATTTAGGATTTTATGAAGTGCCTGCAAGTTTTTTCCAATCACTCAATTCTATTTTTGTGGTGACGCTTGCGCCACTCGTTGCATGGATATGGATTAAATTAGGAAAGAGAGAGCCTTCTTCCCCCTTTAAAATGGCCATGGGATTAATGTTATTGGCTTTTGGTTATTTATGGATTGCTACGGGTGTGAATGGAGTGGGAACCGGTATTAAAGTAAGTATGATTTGGTTAATTGGAATGTATATGATGCACACTTTTGGAGAACTATGTTTATCACCTATTGGATTGGCTATTTTTAATAAATTAGCACCCATTAAATTTGCTTCTTTATTAATGGCAGTATGGTTTACAGCCAATGCCTTCGCTAATAAATTAGCAGGTGTATTTAGTGCTTTATATCCTGAAAATGGAAAGACAACTTCCTTTGCTGGTTATCAAATTACGAACCTGCATGAGTTTTTTATGTTCTTCGTTGCCATGGCAGGAACCGCGTCTATCATTTTATTTTTTATATCGAAGAAGTTGAAGAACTTAATGACACAGTAGTATTTTATATTGACTTAATTAAAAGTTACAATACTCCTTTAACTATTTCATCCACAACAGCTGGATCAAGCAGCGTTGAAGTATCTCCTAAACTTTTCAATTCGCCTTCTGCTACTTTGCGAAGTATACGACGCATAATTTTTCCAGAACGTGTTTTAGGAAGTCCTGAAACAAATTGGATTTTATCTGGTTTGGCAATGGGGCCAATTATTCTTGTTACAGTTTGTAAAATATCTTTTCTGATAATGTCTGCAGTGCCATGCGTGTCTTGACCATGGGAGCCTGTATAAATTACATAAGCATAAATGCCTTGTCCTTTTACATCATGCGGATATCCCACCACTGCACTTTCTACTACACCTGCATGCATATTAATGGCATTCTCTACTTCTGCTGTTCCAATTCTATGACCGCTTACATTTAATACATCATCCACACGCCCCGTAATTCTTATTTGCCCCAATTCATTTTTTAAAGCGCCGTCTCCTGTAAAATATAAATTAGGATAGGTTGCAAAATAATTGGTTCTACATCTTTCATGATCACCGTAGGTAGTTCTTATCGTGGCTGGCCAAGGTTGCGTGATACATAAATTGCCGCGGAATAAACCATCTTCCATCGTAGTTACTTCGTCTCCTTTGTCATCCACTAAAACGGTGGCAACGCCTGGCATTGGATATGTCGCCCAACCAGGTTTACCTGGCGTGATACCTGCCATATTGGAAATCATGATACCCCCTGTTTCAGTTTGCCACCAGGTATCAACTATTGGACATTTTTTCTTTCCAATATTTTCATCATACCAATGCCAAGCTTCTTCATTAATGGGTTCACCCACTGTACCCAATACTTTCAAACTACTTAAATCATGACCTTGCACTGGTCCTAAACCAAAGCCCATTAAAGATCTAATGGCAGTAGGAGCTGTATATAAAATGTTTACTTTGAATTTATCAATGATTTCCCAAAATCTTCCTGCATCTGGAAAAGTGGGAATCCCTTCAAACATAAGAGAAGTACCTCCTGCACTTAAGGGTGCATAAACAATATAACTATGTCCTGTAATCCAACCAATATCTGCAGTGCAGAAAAAAAGATAGTTGGGTTGATATTGAAAAACATTTACAAAAGTATAATTAGTGTAGACCATGTAACCAGCGGTACTATGCACAACCCCTTTTGGTTTACCAGTAGAACCCGAAGTGTATAAAATAAATAAAGGATCTTCGGCGTCCATTGCTACAGCATCCACATGGGTGATCCCTTGCGATTCAACTTTTTTTATCTCATCTTCCCACCATACATCACGACCTTTAATCATAGATACAGCAGTTCTTGTTCTGGTACAAACAATTACACGCTGTATGGTTTTATTTCCAATGAGTGCATCGTCAATCACCGATTTTAAAGGAATGTCTTTAGCACCTCTATACGCTCCATCGCAGGTAATGATAAATTCAGCTTTAGCATCTTCTAATCTATCTGCAATACTTTGTGCCGAAAAGCCTCCAAAAATAACACTATGAATTGCGCCAATACGTGCGCAAGCTAATACAGCAATGGCGAGTTCGGGAATCATACCCATATATATACATACACGGTCTCCTTTTTGCACACCATTATTAAGTAGCACTTGTGCAAACTGACAAACTTTTAAATGTAGTTGCTTATAAGTTATAATGCGATGATGTTCTGAAGGATCATTGGGTTCCCAAATAATGGCAGGCTTATCTCCATTTTTTGCTAAATGCCTATCGATACAATTTTCTGTAATATTTAATTTTCCTCCTTTAAACCATTCTACTTTGGGTTCAGTAAAATTCCAGTCTAAGACTTTATCCCACTTTTTACGCCAGGTAAAATTTTCGGCAATCTCACTCCAAAATTTTTCAGGATGATCGATACTATTTTTATAAGCTTCGTGATAAGCTTCTAAGGTTTTAATTTGATAAGGGTAACTCATAGCCATTGATTGAATAAATAATGATTACCAAATTTACATTTTTCAGTTTAAATATTTAACTTGAATACTCACTTGCAAACAAATAAAATATGAGTCAGGAAAAAAAACAAAATAATATTGCTTTTGTGATAGGCGCTTCATCGGTGGGCACCTTAATTGAGTGGTATGATTTTTACATTTTTGGGATGTTAGCGACCATTATTTCGAAGCAATTTTTTCCTGCAGATGCAGGCACAGCAGCACTTTTGAGTACATTGGCTATTTTTGCTGCCGGTTTTATAGTACGACCTTTTGGGGCATTGGTGTTTGGCAGGCTGGGTGATTTAATAGGACGTAAGCACACATTTTTGCTGACATTAATCATAATGGGAGGCTCCACTTTTGCTATTGGCTTGGTGCCAGGATATGCTACTATTGGATGGGCGGCACCTATTTTAGTATTAATCCTACGTTTATTACAAGGTTTAGCATTGGGGGGAGAGTATGGAGGGGCTGCTACTTATGTTGCAGAACATGCACCAGCAGGTCAAAGAGGTTTTTGGACAAGTTGGATACAGACCACTGCCACTTTAGGTTTATTTTTAGCCTTAGGTATAATTATATTAATAAGAACCAATCAAGGGGTTGAAAATTTTAGTGCAGAATGGGGTGGATGGAGATATCCTTTTTGGATTTCCATTCTATTAGTAGGTGTTTCTGTTTTAATAAGAATGCGGATGAGCGAATCACCTATGTTTACCAAATTAAAATCAGAAGGTAAAACTTCAGTGAATCCATTGAAAGAAAGTTTTGGGCACAAGGGAAATTTTAAAATGGTATTGTTGGCCTTATTTGGCGCGGTAATGGGACAGGGAGTAGTTTGGTATACCGGACAATTTTATGCACAAAGTTTTATTGAAACAGTTTGTAAAGTAGAGTTTGTGCAATCCCGAAATATTATGTTGATAGCCATCTTAATGGCCACGCCTTGTTTCGTTTTATTTGGATGGCTGAGTGATAAAGTAGGAAGAAAATGGATCATGTTAATTGGCATGTTGGCAGCGGTACTTACTTATCGCCCCATCTATAAGGAATTTATAAATATAACTAATGCAGCCAATCGTACAAAAATTGTGGACGCAAGGCTAACGAATATAAAAACTAGCTTTCCTATTTTTGATACGAAGGATAAAACAAAAATGTATATAAAGCAAGAAGCGGATACTACCTATTATGACGGATCCGTTTTTAAATATTTCAGAACAGATACTATTATACTTAAGGCAGTAAGAGATGAGTCAAGGCCTATTACATTAGTCAATCCAGATATGATACAATATCAATCTCCCAAACCAAACTTGGTGATTGAGAAAACATTGGGCCATGCTGCTTATTGGGATATGATTTGGTTAGTGTTTATTCAAATTGTGTATGTTACAATGGTGTATGGACCTATTGCTGCTTTCTTAGTAGAGATGTTCCCTACAAAAATTAGATATACTTCAATGTCGCTACCTTATCATATTGGCAATGGCGTCTTTGGTGGATTGGTTCCATTCTTAGGAACTTTAATTGTAGAGTTTACGAAAGACTCAGCGCATCCTATGGGAGATTCCTTAGCAGGGCTTTGGTACCCCATTGGAGTTGCCTCGGTATGTTTTGTAATTGGACTTATTTATTTATCTAATAAAATCGATAAAAATGTGATGGACTAATATTGCTATTTTCATTTAGCAAATTTGGTTTAATAAATTAAAAAAATATTATGAATACTGTAAAAAAAATGTTTGGATATCTGTGGATGTTAATAGCGCCTATCATTATTTTGTTTTTATTATATGAGGCGTATGAAAAAATATCCAAAGCATCGGCTGCTGTTCAGTCTAATGTAATATTACAATGGGTTATTATATTATTAATTTTCACACCTATTTGTGTGGGATTTTTTATTTTTGGGAAATACGCAAGTAATGGGGAATATGATCATTTGCCAGAATCTTCGGCAGAATTAGATTAATTATAAAAAGAATTTAACAGCGTCTCTTATTGGAAATCATTTTATATAAGTACTTTTGATCTATGTCATTAGTAGTCGATTCTCTTTGTAAAAATTACGGCAATCAAATTGCCGTCAATGATGTTTCTTTCCAACTGAAGCCTGGAGAAATTGTAGGCTTTTTGGGACCCAATGGAGCAGGGAAAAGTACCACTTTAAAAATGCTTGCAGGTTTCTTTCCAGCCGACAAAGGAACTATTCGACTCAATAATATTGAAGTGCAACAAAATGCAACTGCTGTAAAAAAAATGATTGGCTATTTGCCGGAAACAAATGCACTCTATCAAGAATTATATGTAAAAGAATATTTACAATTTTTAGCAAGTGTACATCTTATAGAAAATGGAACAAAACGTATCAATGAAGTTATTGAGCAAACTGGTTTAGGTGCTATGCAACATAAAAAAATTACAGCTTTATCAAAAGGGTATAAGCAAAGATTGGGCATTGCGGCTGCCATTATGCATCAACCTCAATTGATATTATTAGATGAGCCCACTGCTGGTTTAGACCCTAATCAATTAATTGAAATAAGACAATTGATACAATCATTAAGTGCCAATACCATGATTTTATTTTCAACACATATCTTACAAGAGGTAACGGCAATATGTGATCGAGTGTTAGTATTGCACCAGGGAAAGCTAGTGGCAGATGAGCCTATCAGCCAATTATTGGAAAAACATCAAGGCAGTTTAGAAGAAATTTTCAAAATGCTTACCCATTAAAAAAAAGGGTGTAAATTGCAGTCTCCTTTTTAAACAAATCAAATAGATCATAAATTTTTAACCTATGAGTTACATTATTGAGGTTCGTGCAAGACAAATTTTAGACAGTCGTGGAAATCCTACTGTTGAAGTAGATGTATTAACAGATGAAGGTGCTTTGGGCCGTGCAGCAGTGCCAAGTGGTGCGAGTACAGGTATTCACGAAGCGGTGGAATTAAGAGACAACGACAAGAAAAAATATGTTGGTAAAGGCGTACTAAAAGCAGTAAAGAATGTAAATGATTTAATTGCTAAGTCTATTACAGGTTTTGATATTACAGCACAAGCTGAAATTGATCAAATTATGATTGATTTAGACGGCACACCTAATAAAGGTAAATTAGGCGCTAATGCTATTTTAGCAGTGAGTATGGCGGTAGCAAAAGCTGCAGCTGAGGAAGCAAATCTTCCTTTATACAGATATATTGGCGGAACCAATGCAAGAACATTACCTATGCCAATGATGAATATTTTAAATGGTGGTGCGCATGCAGATAATAAAATCGATTTTCAAGAGTTTATGATTATGCCAGTAGGTGCTCCAAGTTTTAGTGAAGGCTTACGTTGGGGTGTTGAAATTTTCCATTGCTTAAAAAGTGTATTAAAGAAAAGAGGCTATAGCACGAACGTAGGGGATGAAGGTGGATTTGCACCTAATATTCAAAGCAATGAAGAAGCTATTGAAACAGTATTAGAATCAATTCAAGCAGCAGGCTATAAAACAGGAAGTCAAATTGCTATTGCAATGGATGCAGCGAATAGCGAGTTATGGAATGCTAAAAAGAAAAAATATGTTTTCCATAAAAGTTCTGGTAAAGAAATGAGCAGCGACCAATTAGTGAAGTATTGGGAAAGTTGGGTTAAGAAATATCCAATTGTTTCAATTGAAGATGGAATGGCAGAGGACGATTGGGCAGGTTGGAAAAATTTAACAGAAACTATTGGCGATAAATGTCAATTAGTAGGAGATGATTTATTTGTAACCAATGTTACAAGAATTCAAACAGGTATTGATAAGAAAATTGCTAACGGGCTATTAGTTAAAGTAAACCAAATTGGTACTTTAACTGAAACTATTAATGCAGTGAGTTTAGCGCAGCACAATGGCTACAATACCATTATGTCACATAGAAGTGGAGAAACAGAAGATACCACCATTGCTGATTTAGCAGTGGCTTTAAATTGCGGTCAAATTAAGACTGGATCTGCTTCTCGTACCGATCGTATGGCTAAATACAATCAATTAATTCGTATCGAAGAGCAGTTAGGTGAAACAGGTGTTTTCCCAACAAAAGGTAAGTTGAAGTTTGGTAATAAATAAACTACCCGCTTTCGTAATATTAGTAGAGGAGTCCCCAGGGGCTCCTCTTTTTTTAATCCCAATAGTCAAGCGTAAATTAATATTGGCGTATTATTAGAACTATGTTAATTTTACGGCAACGCGTAAATATGAAATTTCTACATAAGATATTCCCAGTGGTAACCAATCGATACTTTATGGTAACGATTGTATTTATTGTGTGGATGTTGTTTTTTGATCAAAGAGATTTTTTCCAACAAAAAGAAAGAGCAACGGAATTAAGAAAAGTGGAGGATGCAAAAAAATATTATCAAAAAGAAATTGACCTTACAAAAAAACAGCTTGACAACTTGCAGAATAATCCTGCTGCCATAGAAAAGTTTGCCCGCGAAAGATATTTATTACGTCGCGAAGGAGAAGAAGTGTATTTGTTTGAAGATACTTTGCACACTGCTACAAAATAATGACAAAGAAAGAACGCTATCAGGGAGTCCTAGCTTACTTTCAGCAACATGTTCCCATTGCTGAAACAGAGTTGCTATATGATAATCCCTTTCAATTATTGGTAGCTGTCATATTATCTGCTCAGTGTACTGATAAGCGTGTCAACTTAACAACCCCTGCTATTTTTACAAAATATCCTACCCCTCAAAAAATGGCGCAAGCTCATTTTGATGATTTATTCGCGCTTGTAAAAAGTATTTCTTATCCTAATAATAAAACGAAGCATTTAATAGGAATGAGTACTAAGTTGTTGCAAGATTATAATGGAGAAGTACCTCTAACGGTAGATGCCTTGGTGACTTTACCCGGTGTGGGTCGTAAAACGGCCAATGTAATTACCAGTGTAGTGGATAAGCAACCCAATATGGCGGTGGATACACATGTATATAGAGTCAGCAGGAGATTGGGATTGGTGCCCTTAACGGCATCTACACCCTTGGCAGTTGAGAAAGACTTACTAAAAAACATACCGCAGGCATTAGTACATACTGCGCATCATTGGTTAATACTTCACGGTCGTTATACTTGTTTGGCTAGAAGCCCTAAATGTGATGCTTGTGGGTTAACGAAGTATTGTAAATGGTTTGAGAAGCAATAACATTGGTTGTTAAGTAGTTACATCTAGTATTAATTTTTTAAAAACCCATATTTTATAATTTAATCCCTTTTAAAGTGTGTAATTTTGTAGTGCCCCCATTCAGTTACCTATTGATAGCTGTCTAAATAAATTCTTTTAAACGTTTTTATATGGGAAATTACAGGTTTTATAATCGAGTTATTGCAATTGCAATTTGTTTTTTAACCTTTTCAAGTTTACATTCTCAATCAGTTCCCACTTCAGGTTTAGTGGCTTGGTATCCATTTAATGGAAATGCTAATGATGGAAGTATAAATGGAAATAATGGAACCGTAAATGGTGCAACATTAACTACTGATAGGAAAGGGAATGCAAATAGTGCTTACTATGTTTCTGGAATAAGTTGCCAGCCTCATATTTTATCAACTGTAAATACTACAACCATAAATACCTCTGGCAAGGTAACATTTGCTTTTTGGATTTATAGAGAAGGTGATGGTTGTGCATCCCCGAGGGTTTTCCAGTTTGGAGATGGAAGTAAAGAGAATGATGCTAATGGTGGTCATTTTGTCTTAGGTTGGGCAAATGGCGAAAAAAGAATTTTTATAGAGCATGCCTCTGCTGGAATAAATCATCGAGATTATAATTGGGGATCAGACTTGGATGATAGGTCTTGGTATCATATTGCTTATACTTTTAATGGTGCTACAGCAAAGTTGTATATTAATGGGCAATTAATAAATACTAGAAGTACTTCAGGTTCCGCTAAACTTGAGCAACAATTTAGTATGGGACGATTTAATAAACCTTCATATGACGCATTTAATGGTAAGCTTGATGATGTTGGAATATGGAATAGAGCATTATCTGATGCTGAAATTCTAGGTCTTTTTAAGCCAGGGCCACAGTTAAGTAACATAGAATCAGGAAATAAGAAAAATACTTTATTGTGGACTTCGACTACTGATACTGCTGTAAAAAAATATAAAATTTATAGAAGCACAAGTACTATCCCGGATAATTCATTGATAACAGAACTAGCAACAGTTTCAGATGTGAGCGTAAATTCTTTAATTGATTCAAGTTTATTAACAAATGGCGTCAACTATTATTATAGGATGAAGTGGGTGTTTGCAGGTTCTACTGGAGACTCCGTAGGATCTTTTGGTAATGAATTAACAGGAACGCCCAATTTAGTAGCTACTCCAACAAATTTTAGTATTAATAAGGAAGGAGGTTCTGTAAGATTAAATTGGGATCTTGTAGCGGAATCGGGTGTTCAATATCAGATTTATAGAGGTACTTCTCCAACTACTAAAACATTTCTTGATTCATTAAGTACAAATACTTATTTGGATAATAGTATTGCAGGTTCTACAGTTTATTATTATTGGATTCGAACCTTAAGTACTAATGGCGCTTTTAGTGATTTTAGTGATGTATTGACAATGTCAGCTGTGCCTTATGTAAATCAAGATAGTTCTAGAAATGGAATTGTTTTACTTAAATTAAATCAGATTTCTAATACAGCAGTTAATAGATTGAATATCTATAAAGGCACATCAGTCTCGCCTTCAATTAAATATGATAGTACTATTCTTTCTAGATCATATTCTGATAGTGCAAATAATATTTTTAATACAATATTATATTACAGAATTACATCTATAGGTTCGGGTTTGAATGAAAGTTCATACAGTAATGAAATAAGAACAATTTCATTTAAACCTAGTACGTTACTAAGCCCCGTAAACTTAGCTGTAAAATCGGATACTATTTGTAAGTTTATTTGGTCTAAAATTTCTAATGCATTATCTTATAAATTACAATATAGCCAAGATTCGCTTTTTGTTTCTAATGTTAATGAACAAATTGTATCTGATACTAGTTATACAAAAGTAGGCCTTGCAGAGAACAAAAATTATTATTGGAGGGTTCAGACGCAGGATACAGTTCATTATAGTAGCTGGTCTAATTTTAATAGATTTCAAACATTTCTTATTCCTCCTATCATTTCAGCTGTAAAGGCGGGCAATAAGGTGGACACAATTAGCTGGTCAATTAAGAACACTTCTAATGTAAAATATTTTAAGATATACAGAGATACTACAAATAATCCAGTTAAATTATTAGATTCTATAAGCAAAGATATAAGATCATATATTGATACTTCTAAACTTATTTTAAATTTAAAATATTATTATAGAATAGTTGTTGGAAATACAAATAATATAGAAAGTGATTTTAGTAATTCTATTTATGGAATTCCTTTCAATACAAAGCCTATTTCACTTAAATTGCAATCAAAAACATTTGCAAACAGTGGCGAATATAATTTAATTAAAACCTCTTTTACTGCATCAGGTAGTAAGGACTTAGATGGTTCAATAGTTGACTATAAATGGTATATCAATGACAGTTTGATGAATAAAAAAGATTCTTTATTTAATTATTTTTATCCACAAGGAACCACCCAAGTAAAATTAGTTTTAACAGATAACGATGGCGATAAGGATAGTTCTTCAACTTTTGTGAATATTACTTCTTTTCAAAAAACTTTTCAAGGAGGTATTTTAGGTGGTATCACTGCCTTGAGTGCTAATTCTATATTTACAGCAGATACTACTTTTGACCCAATTAATGGAGCGTCAATTTCTAAATTAGATAGATCTGGAAATACAACCTTGCAATTAATTGTAGGATCTAAAATTTTTACTACACCTTCTGTTTCGACAGATTCTTCTATTTTTATCACATCCGGTAGTACTTTGAACGGGTTTAATAAATCAGGAGTTCCACTTTGGTCAACAATACCTTTAGGTGGTCTTACAAAAGTGACTCCAACAATTGATTCTTTATTTAATAGAATTTATGTTGGCGTTTCAAATAAAAACTTTTTTGCTATTGATTATAAAACAGGAAAGGTAGTTTGGTCATATTTTTGTGATGCGCCAATTAATACTTCTGCAGTCATAACAGGGGATAGAAAATTAGTATTTATATCCCAAAATGGAACTTTGTATGGGTTTGATATAAGATCAGATTCTGTTTTAACAAATGCGAAGTGGCAATATCAATTAGGTGAAACTGTTTCTAAATCTGGTGCTGCAGATTTAAACCATAATTTATATTTTGGCACTAACGCAGGAAACCTAATTAAGTTAAAGCTAAATGCCGATGGCAAAGTTGAGAAGTTGTGGTCTGTATCACTAACTGACTCTGTTGAATGTTCGCCTGTAATTGATGCAAATGGTAATCTTTATGTAGGTACTAACGCCGGCAAATTCTATAAAATTGACCCAACAAATGGTACTATAAAATGGGTATATAGTACAAAAGGGGCAATTACTGCTACTCCAGTTATTAGTGATTATGGGTCAATTATTTTTGCTACAAAAAGTGGAAATTTGATTTCTTTAGATTCAAATAAACAAGTGCTTTGGCAGTATAATGACAACTCGCCTATTTCTGCAAATATTTTATACATAAATAATATGTTATATGTAGGTAATGAGTCAGGTAAGTATTTTGCTATTTATGATAATCCAACAACAAGTTCAATTAATACAAGCCTATCAGTTTCTCCGGATTTTAAAATGTTAAGTAGCTTTTCAAGCGCTAAAAGTATGGCAGGAAGCTATCAGATACCAATGTCTCATGATTTAGAATATTCACTTTTAAAGTATAAAAATACCCAAATCCCTTATTATTTAATAGAACCTGTCCCAGTAGTGACAAAGCCAATCTGGGGGACATTTCAGGGTAATTATAGAAGATCTGGGGCTCAAATTACTGAGTGTCCAAGTGTGCCCACTATTAAATTACCAAATTGTGCAGAAACTATGGATACTATAAAAGTCTCCACAAATAGCATGGTAAATAGATATTGGATTATTAATGATACTGTAAATAAAATTTTAAAAGATTCTATTATAACAATAAAAAAATCTGATAAAATAAGTTTAAGCACTTATAATGCTTATGGTTGCGTTATTAATAATTCTATTTTAGATACGATTCCTAATTCATTTATTGTTAAACCGATAATTACATCCGCAAGTGTTACTAATAGTGTTTGTGATGGGGATAGTCTAAAATTAAGTGTAAGTAATAGTAATAAGAATTATTGGAATTCTACTTCTGGGACAATTAAAAATGTAGAAGCCAATTCCTTTATTGTAAAAAAACAAGATAGTTATCAAGTGCTAAGTGTAAACACGTATGGATGTAAATCTAGTTCTGATAAATTTAATTTCACAGTATTTAGTATACCAGGAATACCGCTAATTAGTAGAGATTCAGCTGGTAATTTAGTTTCTTCTGCAAGTGTTGGGAATAGATGGTATAAAGAGGGTGCATTAATTACAGACACTTTGCTTAAGTTTAAACCATCAACTCCAGGTAACTACTCTTTAAAGAGTATAGTAAATGGATGCACAAGTGCTATGAGTACTACTTATTATTATTTAGTTACTAACATACTTGAACTAAGTAGTAATGAATTTTTAAAATTAACGCCTAATCCATTTACGAATTATTTAAACTTTGATTTCTCTATTAAAGGGTTTCAAAAATTAAACATAGATGTGTTTGAGTTAGCATCTGGAACAAAAGTCGCATCTAGAAATGGACTGTATCCAGGGACTCGAATTAATTTAGCTTCTATTGCAGGCGGTATTTATCTTGTCAAAGTAAGCTCTGATGATGGGAAGGTTGCTTATCAATTTAAAATGATCAAGTTGTAATCTAAAGACGTTGTTGACAGCAATAAAAAAAGCGCCCCGATAAATCGGGACGCTTTTTTTATATAAGATTAATTTTTTTATAAATATTGTTCTACTGCCGTTACTAACTCTTGCTTAGTAATAGGAACGCCCATTATTTTATTATATCCTTTAGCGTCCACAAAATATTTATCACGAATAATTTTAATTAATTGTCCGTTGTTAATTTCTGGAATCACCACTGTTTCAAAATTCTTTAAGATATCGCCTAAATTTTTAGGGAAAGGACGCATGTACTTAATATGAGCATGGCTTACTTGCTTGCCTTGACTTTGTAAGTGTAATGCGGCACTCTTAATGGTTCCATAAGTTGAACCCCATCCTAATATCAATACTTTTCCTTTCTCAGCACCAGAATCAATGGTTTGTAAAGGAATGTAATCTGCAATTTTTTCAACCTTAGCTTCTCTAGACTTTACCATGAATTCGTGGTTCTCAGAATCATAGCTTACGTTTCCTGTTTCTGCTTGTTTTTCTAATCCACCAATTCTATGTTCTAAACCAGGTGTTCCAGGAATAGCCCATGGTCTTGCTAATTTTTCATTTCTCTTATAAGGAAGGAATTTTTCTTCCCCTTCGTCTAATGTTTTCTTGAAAGTAACTTCAATGGTAGGCAAGCTACTTGCAGAAGGGAATTTCCAAGGCTCTGCACCATTCGCAATATATCCATCACTTAATAAAATAACCGGAGTCATATGTTGAATCGCAATTCGAATAGCTTCGAATGCCATGAAAAAACAATCACTTGGCGTAGAAGCGGCAATAATTGGAATAGGGGCTTCTCCGTTACGACCATAATAAGCTTGCATTAAATCGCTTTGCTCTGTTTTGGTAGGCAAACCTGTTGAAGGGCCGCCTCTTTGGATATTGATAATCACCAAAGGAATTTCCAGCATCATTGCAAGACCCATCGCTTCTGTTTTTAAAGCCATTCCAGGTCCTGAAGTAGAAGTCATACCTATAGCGCCACCATAGCTTGCACCAATAGCTGCACTAATACCAGCAATTTCATCCTCTGCTTGGAAAGTTTTTACACCAAAGTTTTTATACTTGCTTAATTCATGTAAAATATCAGTAGCAGGTGTAATAGGGTAAGTACCTAAAAATATAGGAAGTCCACTTTTTTGAGAACCCGCAATTAAACCCATAGATAAAGCTTGGTTACCCATGATACTTCTATAAGTACCCGGATCCATTTTTGATTTTTCTACCTTGTATCTAGAAGTAAAAAGCTCAGCAGTTTCACCATAGAAATAACCCGCTTTTAAAACATCAACATTACTATTTAAAATAGATTCTTTCTTTTTGAATTTATCTTTTAAGTAATCAATGGTAGTATCTAAATTTCTGTTGTATAACCAGTAAATCATACCCAATACAAACATGTTCTTTGCACGATCTCTTTCCTTAATACCTAAGTCTGTATAAGCTTTCAGCGCCTCACGTGTTAATTTGGTTACGTCTACTTTTGTTAAATCATATCCATCTAAGCTACCATCTTCTAATGGATTAATGCCTTCAGCATAAGCCGCTAAACGTAAATTTTTTGTATCAAATCCTTCAATGTTTGCAATAATTTTTCCGCCCTTTTTCAAGCTTTTTAAATTCACTTTTAAAGCAGCGGCATTCATCGCAACCAATACGTCACAAATATCTCCAGGAGTATATACTCTGTTAGAACTAAAATGAATTTGGAATCCACTTACTCCAGGTAGGGTTCCTAATGGAGCTCTGATCTCCGCAGGGAAATCTGGAAATGTAGCTAAATCGATACCTAATAAGGCTGTATTGTTGGTAAATTGCTGACCTGTCAATTGCATACCATCACCGCTATCACCAGCGAATTTTATGACTACATCCTGTAAAACAACTTCTTTTTGCATATTGCATTTTATTGGAGCACGAAGGTACAAATCCGGGGGCCTAAAACCTTAACTTTTTATAATTTTTTTTATACTTTTCTTGTCTAACTTTGCGGCCTTAATGTGTTGATTTTATGCTTACTGGGCCTCTTTTTTACCTCTTGAGTCTGTTTTTCGTTCAATTCCCGCCCTCTAAGGCAATGGCAGTAAAGAACTATGCCTATGCTAGGCCCTCTTCAATAGCACAATACCACAGCGTTGATAGTACTACAAAATACATTTATTTAACATTTGATGATGGCCCTATTAATGGCACAGCTAACTGTATTACAATATGTTCTAGGGAAAAAGTAGCCGCTTCTTTTTTTGAAATTGGGCTACATCAATCTAGAAATATGAAAGGCCGTAGGCTATATGACGAAATTAAAGCAAAGGATGATTTATTTTCAATAAGTAACCATAGTTATTCCCATTCTTATGGCAGGTACTTATGGTTTTATCAGCATCCAGATTCAGCCCTTTTGGACTTTTTAAAAGGGAAAGACATTTTGGGGCCTACTAATAATTTAGTAAGACTGCCAGGCAATAATGCTTGGGATACGAAGCTGGCAAAAAAAGCAAGCTGGTTAGTGCAACCTTTGACACATAAAATGGATAGTTTGGGATGGGATGTGATTGGATGGGATATGGAGTGGCGATTTAATAAATACGGTAAGCCAGTGCAAAGCCCAGAAGCCATAGCGGTGTTGGTTGATAGCCTTTTTGCTTACAATCAAACTAAAACAAAAAACCACCTTGTAATTTTAATGCACGACCATATGTTTGCTGCACCAGCAGATTCCATTAAATTAGAAAAAATGATTGGGTTGTTAAAAAAGCGCCCACAATATCAGTTCCAAAAAATTACCCGTTATCCAGGCTTAAAAAACGCCTTGAATTAACCTTTTTTTTAGACAATCATTCAAAGTATTTAGTATTTTTATAATAGAAAAATAAAAACAAAATTATGGCCATCTTCAAATCTGGGAACCCAACCCTTACTGAAAAAATATTTGATAAAAGCTTGCATAGTACTGCACAGTCTTTTGGCGTGATGAGTATTAGGGGCACCATTAATAAATTTGGTTTCTTATTATTAATGGTCACTGCTGCTGCTATGTATGAATGGAATTTATATGCGGAAGGAAATATAAGTTCTGCTACTACTTATATGTTAGTGGGTGCCATTGGCGGATTTGTGGTAGCCTTGGTAATGATGTTTAAGCCTCAATGGGCTGGGTATATTGCTCCTGCTTATGGAATATTAGAAGGATTATTTATTGGAGGCATAAGTGCTTTCTTTAATGCAATGTTTCAAAAAAGCTATCCCAATATTGTATTACATGCTGTGGGTTTAACATTAGGCGTTGCACTTGCTATGTTCTTGTTGTATAATTTTAGAATCATCAGTGTAACGAATCGCTTGCGTTCTATTATTATGTCTGCGACAATGGGTATTGGTTTGTTTTATTTAATTGTATGGATACTAGGTTTATTTGGGGTGAATATGGGGTTTGCTTTTGATAGCTCTCCTTTAAGTATCGGTATTAGTTTATTTATTGTTGGAATAGCTGCATTGAATTTATTATTAGATTTTGATGCCATCGAAAAAGCGGCCGAAATGGGAGCGCCAAAGTATATGGAATGGTATGGTGCTTTTGGATTATTAGTAACGCTGGTTTGGTTGTACTTAGAAATATTAAAATTGTTGAGCAAATTAAACTCAAGAGACTAGTGAGCATATTTATCCCTTTAAATAAAAATTATAATGGAGTTTAAGCGGGGTAAATTATCTAATGAACAGCTCGTACATCTATATCGTTCTTTGCTATTGCCAAGAATGATAGAAGACAAAATGTTGCTTTTACTTCGTCAAGGAAAAATTAGTAAGTGGTTTAGTGGTATTGGTCAAGAAGCCATAGCGGTGGGGACTACCTTGGCTATGGATCATTCTGAATGGATCATGCCTTTGCATAGAAACTTGGGGGTATTTACTGCACGCAATATGCCTTTAATTGATTTGTTTAAACAATGGCAGGGATATAAAAGCGGCTACAGTAAAGCGCGTGAGCGTAGTTTTCATTTTGGTAGTAAAGCACATCATGTTTGCGGCATGATTTCACATTTAGGCCCTCAATTAGCTATTGCAGATGGCGTTGCTTTAGCCTATCAACAAAGGGGACAACTCAAAGCTACTTTAGCCTTTACAGGAGACGGCGGAACCAGCGAAGGCGATTTTCATGAAGCCTTGAATGTGGCTGCAGTTTGGGGACTGCCTGTTATTTTTATTATTGAAAATAATGGATACGGATTAAGCACTCCAACCAATGAACAATATAAATGTGATTATTTAGTAGATCGTGCAAAAGGGTATGGGATAGATGGTATTCGTATAGATGGTAATAATATTTTAGAAGTATATGACACTATCAAAGGCGTGCGTGATTATTGTATCAACAATCAACGTCCTTACTTAGTTGAGTGTACCACTTTTAGAATGCGTGGGCATGAAGAAGCGAGTGGTGTAAAATATGTTCCGAAAGAACTCATGGAAACTTGGTCCAGAAAAGATCCTGTAAAAAATTACGAACAATATTTAGTGAAGGAGAAAGTGATTACCGAAATGGAAATTGCTACAATTAGAAATGATATCAAGCAATCAATAGAAGCTGATTTAAAAATTGCCATGGAACCAGAGACATGGGAGCCTTCTGTGCAAGAAGAAGTTGCCGATTTGTTTGCGCCAGCTATTCCCCATACAATAACTGAATTTAAAAATTTAAATAATCCAATACGTACAAAGAAACGTTTTATAGAAGCCATCAGTGAAGCGCTGAAACAATCAATGGTATTGTATCCCGAATTAATTATTATGGGACAAGACATTGCAGAATATGGCGGTGCCTTTAAGGTGACGGAAGGTTTTGTACAACAATTTGGAAAGCAACGCGTGCGTAATACACCTATTTGCGAAAGTGCTATTGTGGGTGCTGCTTTGGGATTAAGTTTGGAAGGAATAAAGTCGGTGATGGAAATGCAGTTTGCCGATTTTGTAACGGTGGGCTTTAATCAAATTGTAAATAATTTAGCGAAAATAAATTATAGATGGGGGCAAAATGCGGATGTGGTTATTCGTATGCCAACAGGTGCGGGTGTGGGCGCTGGTCCTTTTCATTCACAATCAAATGAAGCTTGGTTTACACATGTGCCAGGATTAAAAGTAGTATATCCATCAAATCCTATTGATGCCAAAGGATTATTGATTGCGGCATTAGCCGATCCTAATCCCGTACTTTATTTTGAACATAAAGTAATGTATCGAAGTATTGAAGAAGAAGTGCCTGATGAATACTATCAAATACCTATTGGCAAAGCAGCTTTAATAAGTGAAGGGGAAGATGCTTGTATTATTACTTATGGCATGGGCGTGCATTGGGCGAAGCAATATCAAGCAGCACATAGCGAGGCTTCCATTTCTATTTTAGATCTAAGAACATTGTCTCCATTGGATTACGAAGCCATCGAAAAAATAGTGAAGGCTACGGGAAAAGTAATGATACTACATGAGGATAATTTAACCGGTGGTATTGGCGGAGAAATTAGTGCATGGATTGCAGAGCACTGCTTTGAATATTTAGATGCACCTGTTATGCGCTGTGCTTCATTGGACACACCTATTCCTTTTAATGCCGTTTTGGAAAAACAATATTTAGCCAATAGCAGGCTGGAAGAAATGATGCAAAAACTGCTTTCTTATTAATAATCCTTTAATTAGGGTTATTAATACGATACACGCGTAAAAAATTTCCACCCAATACTTTCGCAATATCTTTATCTGAGTAACCTCTAGCTATTAAGGCTTGTGTAAATTTAGGATAATCAAGTACTGTTTTTAATTCTTTAGGAGCAGAGTTGATACCATCAAAGTCAGAGCCTAAACCAACGTGGTCTATTCCAATTAATTTTACAATATGATCGAAGTGTTGCATCAATTGTTCTAAGTCTGGTTTAATAGCTTCGCTTTCTGCTGGATATTTTTCTGAAACCATTGTGAAAGCGTATTCGCGTTGTAGGCCAGTAGCTAGTAAAGAATCAATTTCAGTTTTATGATTTTTTCTAAAAGCTGCATCTTTCTTGCTAAAATTACTATCTACAAAACCAGAGAAGAAATTTAAATGAATAACACCACCATTTTTTCCTACAGCTATAATTTGATCATCTTTTAAATTTCTAGTAACAGGGCAAATAGCATACGCATTACTATGCGAAGCAATCACGGGCTTGGTAGTAGTTTTAATGGCATCCCAAAAAGTAGCTTCACCCACATGCGAAATGTCTACAATGATACCCAGCTTATTCATGCGTGCAATAATTTCTTTACCAAAACTAGTCAAGCCTTTTGGTCCAGTATATTTTGGATCTTTTTCATCTACATGTGAGCTTGCCCAACTTGGAGAGTTATTCCAAGTAAGTGTCATATAGCGAACACCTCTATTGTAAAAAGTATCTAAGCGATCAATATTATCTTCAATCATATGGCCGCCTTCTACACCATATTGTGCCACAATTTTATTTTCTTTCAAAGCTTTTTGAATGGCCGACCAGCTTTTAGCAATCACAATTTTATCAGGGTTTCTATTAGCCACCGCTTCGAGGGTATCCATCGATCTCATCGCCCAGGCAAAAGGGTTGGCTTTTTCGCCATCGCACCAAACTGAAAACAACTGGTAATCCAATCCACCTTGTTTAAATCTTTTTAAATCGGAGTGGTTGATGCCGGTAAGGTCTTGGTCAAGGCTTACTTTTTTCTCGATACATGCTGTGATGCAATCGTTATGTGTGTCTACCAAGATTGATTTATAGTGAATGGCTTGGGCATTGGCGCCACCTGCAATAAGCAAGAAAAGGGCTACTAAGTATTTCATAGTATAGGATTGTTTTAATTGACAACTAAAATAGCTATTTTTGCTCACCTAAAATCGACTATGTTAGACAAATTAGAAGCCATAAAAGCAAGATTTCAACAAGTAGGGGTGGCTTTGACCAATCCAGAGATCATTAATAACCAAGCTGAATTTGGTAAAATGAGCAAAGAATACCGTTCCTTGGAAAAAATCATCATTCCCTATGAGCGATATATGAAAGTATTGGAGGAGCATAAGTTTGCCAAAGAAACATTGAATGGAGACGATGCGGAAATGCGTGAGTTGGCAAAAATGGAGATGCCTGGATTAGATACGGAAAAAGACAGTTTGGAAAAAGAGTTGACAAAATTATTAATACCTAAGGATCCACAGGATGACAAGAATGCCATTATTGAATTAAGAGCAGGCACTGGTGGTGACGAAGCCAGTTTATTTGTGGGCGATTTGCTTACAATGTATACTAGGTATTGTCAGAAAAAAGGATGGAAAGTTGCTCTGGTAAGTGAGAGTGAAGGTTCTGTGGGTGGTTACAAGGAAGTGATATTAGAAGTAGTGGGTGAAGATGTATATGGTACCATGAAATTTGAGAGTGGAGTGCACCGTGTACAGCGTGTGCCTTCTACAGAAACACAAGGAAGGGTGCATACTTCTGCAGCAACTGTTGCGGTAATGCCAGAAGCAGAGGAAGTAGATTTTGTGTTGAACCCTGCGGATGTAAAAATGGAAACCTCTCGAAGTGGAGGTGCGGGAGGACAAAACGTAAACAAGGTGGAGACTAAAGTAATGTTAACGCATATTCCAACCGGTACTGTTATTATTTGTCAAACAGAACGTTCTCAATTAGGGAATAGAGAAAAAGCCATGACGATGATGCGTACTAAATTATTTGAAGAGCAAGTGCGCAAGCAAGAAGATGAAATATCAAGACATAGAAAAACATTGGTGAGTACAGGAGATAGAAGTGCTAAAATTAGAACCTATAATTGGCCGCAAGGCAGAGTTACCGACCATCGCGTGGGAGTGACTTCTTATAATTTGGATGCGGTGATCAATGGTGAAATAGAAGAATTTATCGAAGCATTACAAGTAGCAGAGAATGCAGAGAAGATGCTAGTGAAGCAATAAGTAGTTTGTGTGTTTTCTCTAGATAGACCTTTTCAAATTCTTAAGGTGCTTTTGCCAAGCTTTTTTCCCATTCCCAAGCTGTGCGCATCATATCTTCTAAGCTATACTTAATATTCCATCCTAATTTATCAATAGCATAATTATTGTTGGCATAAATAGCAACAATATCACCAGCTCTTCTTGGCCCCACTTCGTAATTTAATTTTACACCAGATACTTTTTCAAAAGCTTGTATGGCTTCTAATACAGTAATGCCATTACCTGTACCTAAATTAAAGACTTCACAACTATTAACTTTATTGGCTTTTATAGAATGTTGTAATGCTAAAGTATGTGCGTGAGCGATATCACAAACATGAATATAATCACGAATGCAACTTCCATCACGCGTATCGTAGTCGCTTCCAAAAACTTGCATAGTAGGTAATTTCCCAATAGCAGTTTGTGTAATAGCTGGCACTAAATTTTGTGGACGACCAATAGGTAATTCGCCAATGGCAATGGAAGGGTGTGCACCTACTGGATTAAAATAACGTAACAATATAGTAGAAAGCGGATATGCAGTAGCGGTATCTTGTACAATGGTTTCCCCCATTTGCTTTGTCGCACCGTAGGGAGATGCTGCTTGTTGTAAAGGAGTCTGTTCAGTGACAGGAATTGTATCTGGATTGCCATAGACAGTACAAGAAGAAGAGAAAATAAAATGTTTTGTATCGTATTGAACAGCCAGTTGTAATAAAGAAACTAAGGAAAAAATATTATTTTGATAATAGTCCAATGGTTTTTCTACCGATTCGCCCACGGCTTTGTAGGCGGCGAAATGAATAATGCCTGTAATATTTTTATGATCGATAAAAATTTGCTCAGCCGCTTTTTTATCGGTTAAATCGATGTTGTAATTTTTTATTTTCTTGCCTGTAATTTTTTCGATGCCTTGTAATGAATGGGCGGAAGACCTAGATAAATTATCTACAGCAATCACCTCAAAACCATTTTCAATTAAATCTACAATGGTATGCGCGCCAATATAACCACAGCCGCCAGTAACAAGAATTGTTTGCATTAAAATTTATTAGAATACAAAAGTAACGAAAATTATGCTTTGCTTGCAAGGGTAAAGCCAAAAGTAGTGCCCACGCTCACTTTACTTCTTACATGTATTGTTTCGCCATGTGCTTCAATAATATGCTTACATATAGCGAGTCCTAAGCCAGTACCTCCAATTTCACGGGCTCTAGCATCATCGGTGCGGTAGAATCTTTCAAATAAACGGGGAAGATGTTCTTCGGCAATACCAATACCGTCGTCACTAATTTCGATAAGTATTTTTTGGTCTTCCATTTTATAAACGCTTGCTGTAATTTGGCCATCAATTTTACCATATTTAGCAGCATTAGATAAAATATTAACGATTACTTGGTAAATTTTATTTTTATCAGCAAAAACACTGATAGAAGATTCTGATCCTTTCTTAAATTGAAATTGAATATTCTTTTTAATCCACTTGACACTTAAATTATTAACGGCTTCTGAAATAATATCTTGAATAACAAAAGCTTGTTTTAAAATAGGGTCTTTGTTAATTTCTAAATTAGTAATTGCATCTACATCACTTAATAATTGCACTAACCTTTGCACATTGGATTGCGCTTGTTGTACAAACTTTGTTCCAGTAATGGGATCATCCATGGCGCCATCGCCCAATAATTCTAAGTAACCTTGAATCGCGAAGATGGGGGTTTTAATTTCGTGCGATAAGTTTTGTAAAAATTCTTTTCTAAAAGCTTCATTAGATTGTAAGTCTTGAATTTCTTTTGTTTTTTGTGCTGCCCAAGCTTCTACATCTTCTCTTACATCGTCAATGCCCTTTTGTGGCAAAACGTATTTTTGGTAGGCTTCTTCTCTTTTACTTGCCTTTGTTTGTGAAATGAGTTTATAAATCAATTTTATTTTTCGATAAATAAAATATTCTAAAATTTGGTCCATTAAAAAATAGATGCCAATAAAACTAACTATAAAATAAGTGATCGACCATTTCGTGTTTGAAAATAATAGATAGATGCTTAAAGCAATAAGTGTAGCTAAAAGTAGAGCAGTTAATGCTGCTAGCTGTTTGGGAGATAAATTCTTTTGTTTAAACATGCAAAGTGAAAGCCTTTAAATTGGTAAGGCGAAGGTATTCAATTCTACTTAATAATCGAATTTGTAGCCAACCCCTTTTACGGTAGTAATGCAGTCAATGCCTAATTTTGCTCTAATTTTTCTAACGTGTACGTCAATGGTACGGTCTCCTACAATGACATCGTTTCCCCATACCTGAGATAAAATTTCTCCCCTTAAAAATACACGACCAGCTTGTGCGGCTAATAAGTATAATAACTCAAATTCTTTTTTAGCAAGTACATAATTGACGCCTTTCAATACTGTTTTATATTGGGTGCTATCAATACTTAAATCGTTGATGGTTATAACTTTTTTATCTGGAGCAACAGGTTGTAATCTTCTAAACAATGCTGTAATTCTACTTACTAACACTTTAGGGCTAATGGGTTTGCTTATAAAATCATCTCCCCCTAATTCCAAACCTTTAATATGAGAAACTTCATCGTTTAAAGCTGTCAATAATACAATCAATGTTTTATCAAATTGCTTATTACTTCTTAAGTATTCACATACCTCAAAGCCATTTCTTTTTGGCATCATCACGTCCAAAATAATACAATCAGGTGCGAAAGAATTTGCTTTTTCAATGGCTTCACTTCCATCTTTTGCACTGGCTACTTCGTACCCCAATTTATTTAAATGAAAGCTTATTATTTCAATTATATCTGGCTCGTCGTCTGCAATTAATATTTTGATAGGTGCTTCCATAGGTATGATAATGGTACAAAATTACCCTTTAAATGCCACAAGTATTAAGAGTGTTTACATTATCAAATTGTTAACTAAGCATCATTTATAGCTTACAATTGATTACTTATATGCTTGATATAGGGATTATGCTCTTTTTCTCTGCCCCAAGTGGTCGCTGGTCCATGCCCTGAGTAAATAGTAAGGGTATCGGGCAGCGGGAAAATTTGTTCTCTAATACTTTTAATTAAATCTTGGGGGTTGGCACCTGGTAAATCGGTACGGCCCACGCCATCTTTGAAAATAAGATCTCCGCCAATCATAAAATCCTGCCCTGCATGGTAAAAGCAAACACTTCCAGGGGAATGTCCTGGGGTTAATAATACGGTAAAGCTGTCCTCCCCAAAAGGAATAATTTCATCTTGTTGGATATATTGAACGGGTCCTTTGTAGGCTTCAGTAGGTACCCCCCATTTGGCAGCAGCTTCTGGTAATCGATCTATCACAATTTGTTCATTGGGATGAAAGTGAGCGGTAAGGCCGTAGGTTTCACTTACATAATTATTGCCAAACACATGATCTAAATGGCAATGTGTATTTAAAAGTAAAGTGGGTGTGAGATCTTGTTTATTTATAAAATCGGTCAACATTTTTTCTTCCATGCGCGTATAACAACCTGGGTCAATTATAATGGCGTGCTTCAATTCATTATAAAGTACATAAGTATTTTCTTGAAAAGGACTAAAGCAAAAATCTTTGATGGTTAACATGGAATAATTTTATAAAACTTATGTAGTAGTGTAACTAAAAAAATATTGAATTTAAAAGAGGAACTATTTTTTTGCATTTAAATAGGTACAAATATTTTTTACAATAGACGGGCCTTCATAAATAAATCCAGTCCAAATTTGAACAAGAGAGGCGCCCGCGTCTAATTTTGATTGTGCATCAGCGCCAGTAAAAATACCCCCACTTGCTATAATGGGAATGCGTCCTGCGATACCTGTGTGTAGATATTGTAATACTTCAGTAGATTTTTCTAACAAGAGCTGTCCGCTTAAACCACCTGCGCCAATTTTTTTTGCTTTCTCAACATTAAGCGCATTCAATAAGCTACGATCTATGGTGGTATTGGTTGCTACTAAACCGTCTATTTTTATTTCGGCAGTTAATTCTATGATATCATCTAAAGCCGAATGCGCTAAATCGGGTGCTATTTTTAATAAAATGGGTTTATTATTTTTATTCAAATTTTGTAATTCAGCAAATATCTTTCTTAAAGATTCTTTTTCTTGCAACTCGCGTAGTCCAGGTGTGTTGGGTGAACTAACATTTACCACAAAATAATCTACAACCTCTTCGAGTCCTTTAAAATTAGTACAATAATCTATCCATGCTTCGCTATTATCTGTCACTTTATTTTTGCCAATGTTTCCTCCTACAATTAAGCTGGAATTATTTTTTGCTTTTCTTTCTTTTAATCGAGTGGCGATTGCCTCAAGTCCTTCATTATTGAATCCCATTCTATTAATCAATGCTTTTTGATCTGGTATTCTAAATAATCTTGGCTTGGAATTACCTGCTTGTGGTTTAGGTGTTACAGTGCCAATTTCAACAAAGCCAAATCCAAGCATTTCTAATTCATCCAAATAAGCAGCGTTTTTATCAAATCCTGCACCAAGACCAACTGGGTTAGGGAAGTTAATTCCGAAGTAGGTTTTAGCAAGGCTTTTTTCTTGAAATTGAAATTGTGCTGCTAATTGTTTTTTCAAAAAAGGGATAGTTGCTGCATGATGCAATCCTTGCATAGAAATTTTGTGTGCCGTTTCGGGCGGCAGTGTAAACAAGAGGTTTCGGAGGATGGGATACAACATATTGCAAATTTACAATGAAATATTTAGTTGCATAAACAACTTTTTATAAAAATGACTACATTTAGGGTGTCAATGGGAGCTATTTTACCATGACTATTTCAAAATTCTTATTTTATGCAAGAAGCGTATATCGTAGCAGGTTTTAGAACAGCCGTTACCAAAAGTAAAAAGGGAGGATTCAGATTCATGCGTTCTGATGAATTAGCTATTGAAGTAATAAAAGGGTTAATGAAAACATTACCCTCGGTAGATCCAACATTAATTGACGATGTAATTGTAGGTAACGCAGTACCGGAAGCAGAACAAGGTTTACAATTTGGAAGAATTATTGCAGCAAAAGCATTGGGTATTGAAGTGCCTGGTATTACGATAAATAGATATTGCGCAAGTGGCTTAGAAAGCATTGCAATGGCTACTGCAAAAATAAGAACTGGTATGGCAGAATGTATTATTGCTGGCGGAACAGAATCAATGTCAATGGTCCCAACTGCAGGCTGGAAAACAGTTCCAGCGTATTCTATTACTGCAGAAGAACCTGATTATTATTTATCAATGGGTTTAACTGCAGAAGCAGTAGCCAATGAATATAAGGTTTCAAGAGAAGATCAAGATGCATTTGCATTGGCTTCACATCAAAAAGCAAAGCAAGCTATTGACAATGGTTATTTCAAAAAAGGAATTTTACCCATTGAAATAAATGAAACCTATATCAATGAAAAAAATAAAAGAGCAACGCGTAGTTATATAATAGATACCGATGAAGGCGTAAGAGCCGATACTACCATTGAAGCATTGGCAAAATTAAAACCCGCTTTTGCATTAAAAGGTTCGGTGACCGCAGGTAACTCTTCTCAAACAAGTGATGGTTCAAGTTTTGTGATGGTGATGAGTGAAAAAATGATGAATTCTTTGGGCTTGAAACCTATTGGAAGATTGGTGAATTGCGCTTCTGCTGGCGTGCACCCAAGAATCATGGGAATTGGTCCTATTGCTGCAGTACCCAAAGTGCTAAAACAAGCAGGAATGAACTTAGACCAAATAGATTTATTTGAATTGAACGAAGCCTTTGCCTCACAATCTTTAGCAGTGATCAGAACACTTGGATTAGATACTAATAAAGTGAATATCAATGGTGGCGCGATTGCGCTAGGGCATCCTTTGGGCTGCACTGGCAGCAAATTAACGGTACAGATACTCAACGACTTAGAGCGTCTCCAAAAGAAATATGGTATTGTGACCGCCTGCGTAGGCGGTGGTCAGGGTATAGCCGGCATCATTGAAAGATTGTAAATCCTAATAGAAATTTAGGATTCCCAATCTTTCCCTCAAATGATTTTCAAACCCTTCCAGGGTTAGGAAGATTGTAAATCCTAATAGAAATTTAGGATTCCCCATCTTTCCCTTAAATGATTTTCAAACCCTTCCAGGGTTAGGAAGATTGTAAATCCTAATAGAAATTTAGGATTCCCCATCTTTCCCTCAAATGATTTTCAAACCCTTCCAGGG
>CAINWZ010000003.1 GCA_903854725.1 uncultured Bacteroidota bacterium | reverse complement strand
GAGCAGATTCTTTGGACACAGTTGAATTAATTATGGAATTTGAAAAAGAATTCAACATTTCAATTCCTGATGAACAAGCAGAAACTATTACTACCGTTGGTCAAGCTGTTGCTTATTTAGAAGAGCACGCGAAATAACTAAACTAGTTTTAGCAATTTCAAGCTGAATCATCGGCATATTTAAATCCGCCTTTTTGAGCCTTTGCTTTAAAGGCGGATTCTTATTTTAAAACAACAGACATGCAAACTAAACGCATTGTAGTTACAGGAATTGGTGCTTTAACTCCCATTGGAAATGACTTAACAACCTACTGGGATAATTTGTTAAATGGTGTTTCTGGCGCAGATATGATAACGCAATTTGACGCGTCTAAGTTTAAGACAAGGTTTGCATGTGAAATTAAAGGCTTCGATCCTGAACAATTTATGGATCGTAAAGAAGCTAGAAAATTAGATCGATTCTCACAAATAGCTATAGTAGCAAGTGATCAAGCTGTTATTGATGCGGGTATTACCAAAGACAATGTGGATCATGATAGAGTAGGCGTTATTTTCGCCAGTGGTATTGGCGGGTTAAATACATTTACGGATGAAGTAACCAATTTTGTTCATGGAGATGGTACCCCTAGATTCAATCCCTTCTTTATTCCTAAAATGATTTTAGATATCGCTGCAGGTCAAATTTCAATGAAGCATGGTTTTCGTGGTCCCAATTTTGCGGTAGTGAGTGCTTGTGCTTCTAGTACCAATGCAATTGTAACTTCAATGGATAATATAAAGTTGGGTAAGGCAGATATTATCATTACGGGTGGGGCAGAATCAGTAATTGGCATTGCAGGTATGGGTGGTTTCAATGCCATGAAAGCAATGAGTGAAAGAAATGACGATCCCAAAACGGCTAGTCGCCCTTATGATAAAGACAGAGATGGATTTATTATGGGAGAAGCTTCAGGTGTTTTAGTATTAGAAGAATTAGAGCATGCGGTAAAACGTGGTGCTAAAATATATTGCGAAGTAGTGGGCGGTGGAGCTACCGCAGATGCATATCATCTAACAGCACCACATCCAGATGGTTTAGGTGCAAAAAATGTAATGATTGCTGCGTTAAAAGATGCAGATATGCAACCCTCAGATATAGATTATATTAATACACATGGTACATCAACTCCATTAGGAGATATTGCAGAAACAAAAGCCATCACAGCCGTTTTTGGGGAGCATGCGTATAATTTAAATATTAGTTCTACTAAATCAATGACGGGTCATTGTTTAGGTGCGGCAGGTGTTATTGAAGCTATTGCTTGTATACAAGCAGTAGTGCATGATATCATTCCTCCTACCATTAATCACTTTACAGACGACCCTGAATTAGACCAACGCCTTAATTTTACTTTCAATACAGCGCAAAAAAGAATAGTCAATGCAGCCTTGAGCAATACTTTCGGATTTGGCGGACACAATGCTTGTGTGATTGTAAAAAAATTCAAGGCATAACTATAAAGGTGAAAAGATTACAAACTTTATTTTCGTTTTTCAAAAAATCTGATTTTGAAAATAATTTAGCACAACTCATTGGCTACAAAACAAAAAGTATTGTACTTTTTCAAACAGCGTTAAATCATAGATCTGTTAGAGAAAACCCAGCTGAAAATAATGAACGACTTGAATTCTTGGGCGATGCTATTATTAGTTCAGTGGTAGCAGATTATTTATTTAAAAAATATCCTTATAAGGGCGAAGGGTTTTTAACGGAGATGCGCAGTAAGATGGTGAATAGGCAACAACTAAATCATATAGCTGTGCAAATGGGTCTGCGCAAGATGACTAGATTTAATAAAATGGATGGTTCTTTAAAAACAAGTCAAATTTTTGGAAATACTTTGGAAGCTTTGGTAGGCGCTATTTATTTAGATAAAAAGTATGATTTCACTAAACTATGGATTGTTGAAAAAATGATACAGCCCTATTTGTTCATGGACGATTTAGAGCAAATAGATATCAATATTAAAAATAAAATTATTGGCTGGGCTTTGAAACAAGGTAAGCAAATAGATTTTGTTTTAGCAGGCGAGCAATTGGAAGGAAGACGTAGGTTGTTTACGATTAATGTGGTGCTTGATGGAGAAGTTATTACAGCACAAAAAGGCTACACTAAAAAAGATGCAAGCCAATTGGCAGCACAAAAAGCAATTGATATTTTAGGTATTTAATTACTACTTATATACTTTGGCAAAGTTCTATTAGAACTCCATTCGTTTCTTTGGGATGTACAAAACAAACTAATTTATTGTCTGCCCCTAGTTTGGGGGTTTCGTTTAAAAGGGTAAATCCTTCTTTTTTAAGTCGTTCCATTTCCATAATAATATCAGGTACTTCAAAAGCAATATGGTGCATTCCCTCTCCTTTTTTATCAATAAATTTTGCAATGACCCCTGTTGGTTGTATGCTTTCCAGTAACTCAATTTTGGTGCTTTGTTTAAGAAAAAAGGCAGTATTTACCTCTTCACTAGCTACAGTTTCCGTTTTATAGCAGGTGGTTCCTAACAATCGTTCAAATAAGGGGATGCTTGTTGCTAAGTTTTTTACCGCTATGCCTATATGTTCTACCTTATAATCCATGGTTCTGTTGTTTTACGAATTGGGAAAAAATTACCTTTTATGCTTAACGAATTCAATAAAATCAAGCCTTAAGCTTTACTTTTGTGCTTTAGTAAAAATCAAATTCGGATATGTTAAAATTACCAATTTATCTTGATCATAATGCAACTACCCCCATGGATCCTAGGGTTTTAGAAGCAATGATCCCTTATTTCGTCGAAAATTTCGGAAATGCGGCTAGTCGTAACCATTCTTTTGGATGGCATGCAGAAGAGGCGGTTGATTATGCTCGTGAGCAAGTAGCCCAATTAATAGGCGCTGATCCTAAAGAAATTATATTCACTTCTGGTGCAACTGAAGGAGACAACTTAGGTATTAAAGGTGTGTATGAAATGTATGCAAGCAAGGGTAATCATATCATTACTTGTACAACCGAGCATAAAGCTGTTTTGGATACTTGTAAACACCTAGAAAAATCAGGAGCAGAAGTAACTTACTTAGAAGTACAACCTGATGGCTTAATAGATTTAAAACAATTAGAAGCGGCTATGAAACCTACTACTATATTGGTAGCGATCATGTATGCTAATAATGAAATAGGCGTCGTACAACCCGTAAAAGAAATTGCTGCTATTGCCAAAAAGCATGGTGCCCTTTTCTTTACAGATGGCGTACAAGCTGTTGGAAAAATTCCAGTGGATGTTATTGCAGATGGCATTGACATCATGGCATTTACTGCACATAAAATGTATGGTCCTAAGGGTGTGGGTGCTTTATACGTAAGACGTAAAAATCCTCGTGTTAAAGTAACAGCACAATTAGATGGCGGGGGACATGAAAGAGGAATGCGTAGTGGAACTTTAAATGTGCCAGGAATTGTTGGATTTGGAAAAGCCTGTGAACTAGCTCGTTTAGAAATGGCTGCTGATACAGAAAGAATTTCAAAATTGAGAGATAAGTTAGAGAATGCTTTAAAGCAAATTGATGAGTCTTATGTAAACGGAAATCCTGCACATCGCTTACCGCATGTAAGTAATATTTCTTTTAAATATGTAGAAGGAGAAGGGTTGATGATGGGCTTTAATAAAGACATCGCTTTATCTTCTGGTTCTGCATGTACATCTGCTTCTTTGGAACCTAGTTATGTATTAAAGGCATTAGGGTTAGGCGATGATTTAGCGCATAGTTCACTTCGTTTTGGCTTAGGCAGATATACTACAGAAGAGCAAATTGATTTTACCATTAAAGCAGTAACAGATACTGTTTTGAAATTAAGAGAAATGAGTCCTTTGTGGGAAATGTTTAAGGAAGGTATTGACATTGATGCTATTCAATGGGCGCATCATTAATAAATTCACCCAATTCATTAAAATATTTTTAATAATTTTACAATCATAAAAACGAACCATCATGGCATATTCAGATAAAGTAATCGATCATTATTCTAACCCTAAAAACGTAGGAACATTAGATAAGGCTTCTAAAAGTGTAGGAACGGGTTTAGTTGGCGCACCTGAGTGTGGTGACGTTATGCGTTTGCAAATTGAGGTAGATCAAACAACTGGTGTTATTACTGACGCTAAATTTAAAACATTTGGTTGTGGTTCTGCTATTGCTTCTTCTTCTTTAGCAACGGAGTGGTTGAAAGGCAAAACAATTGATGAAGCAGTTAAAATTGACAATATGGATTTAGTAGAGGAATTAAATTTACCTCCGGTTAAAATTCACTGTTCAGTATTAGCGGAAGACGCTATTAAAGCAGCGATCAATGATTTCCGCGTTAAAAACGGTTTGGCTGAATTAGTATTTGAACAAAGTCACGTTTAAGATAAAAATACACTGCGAATATTTTACATCCTATGAGTGAAGTAGCCCAAGAAAATTCTATTTATGTAAGTGCTAAGGCAAAGGCTAAAGTTTTGCAGTTAATGCAGGATGCTGGTGTTGCCGAAGATGCTTCTTACTTTTTAAGAGTGGGTGTTGTGGGAGGCGGTTGCTCTGGATTAAGTTATAAGCTAGATTTTGATAATGAAGTTAAGCCCATGGATCAAGTGTTTGAGGATAATGGGGTAAAAATTGTAACCGATTTAAAAAGCTTTTTATATTTAGTGAATACTGAGTTAGAATTTTCAGATGGCCTAAATGGGAAAGGCTTTTATTTCAATAATCCCAATGCAAGCCGAAGTTGCGGTTGCGGAGAAAGCTTCGCTGTGTAAATAAGCGATTGACCTACAAAATCATAAGATTATTATAATATTAAATGCTCCGATAACAAGGGGCATTTTTTTTGTAGCTTTGAGCCATGTGGGCAATTTGTAAAAAAGAATGGGCGCAATATTTCAATGGCTTAACAGGCTATTTAGTCATTGGTTTTTATCTACTAGTCAATGGATTAGTCTTATTTGTGCTTCCTAATTTCAATGTACTTGATTTTGGCTATGCTTCCTTGCAAGTGTATTTTGATTTTGCTCCTTGGTTTTTGTTGCTTTTAGTGCCCGCTATTACCATGCATACTTTTGCAGATGAGTATAAGCAAGGCACTTATGAAATTATTAGAACCTTACCAGTAAG
>CAINWZ010000002.1 GCA_903854725.1 uncultured Bacteroidota bacterium | reverse complement strand
TTGCAGTCCATTCTAAGAATGGCATAGGATTGCCTGATAGTATAATGGTAGTACGACTGTTTTTGGTGCAGTTTGTCTTGGTTCGAATCCAGGTCGGGCAACCAAAGAAAAAAGAAGCCATCCCGATAATTCGGGATGGTTTTTTTATTGAGTAAATGAGCAGCTCAAGCTTGCTTGTTGCTGCGAATGAGCTCAATAAAAAACAAAGGCAGTTCTAGGAACTGCCTTTGTAGCTTCTTTATTTTATGTTGGGATTTTCCCATTGAAAGGATGACCGACCAACGGGAGGTCATCCTGAGTACGGATTTTCCCTCATAAAGGATGACCGACCAACGGGAGGTCATCCTGAGTTCGGATTTTCCCATTGAAAGGATTACCGACCAACGGGAGGTCAATCCTTTTTTATTTCAAAGGCACCACCATCACAGGCATGGTCGCATGCCTTACAATATATTCAGCGGTACTTCCCATTACCACATGTGAAAATCCGGTACGACCATGTGTACCCACCACGATATAGTCAACCTTATCCATAATTGCTTTCTCAATAACAACGTCTTTGGGATTACCCACTTCAACAAAAATTTCTATGGGAACATTTGGATACTTTTTTTGCACCAGTCCTAATTCTTTAATAGCCGCTTCTTTTTGCGCAGTATAAATTTCATCCCAAGGTGATGGTATAAGTGCCATTTGCGCTTGTAAATAATCTACATACATAGTTACTACCGAACTTAAAATGACAGTGGCATCCATTTTAATAGCCAGTTCAATGCCTTTATTAATAACCGCTTCAGTGGATTCACTTAAATCAACTGCAATGAGTACTTTGTTTTTCATGGCTTTATATTTTTATAAAGCTATAAAAACCACTATCCAATAAATATGACTCTTGTTAGGAAAAGCGGTATTTAGAATGATACCTGTCAGAAAAAAAATCTTATTCGTCGCATTCTACGATTGTACCATAATCAACCAATAGTTCTTCACCACAAAGAATATCTCTAATAGCTTCAAACTCTTCCCCATCATGTAAGGAAATGACATTCGGTGCTTCAGAATGATTTAAATAAATAACTAAATCCACCAACTTAAAACCATAATCAGGAATGAAATAATGATCTTCATCAAACAAACAATGATTTTCTATTAAATCTTTTGAATGTTGCGGTAATGCATCTACTTCTTGCTTACTTACTTTAATCCATTCACCCACCCCTTTTGAAAAAATATTTTTTGTTCCTTTAGGAATATCTCTAATAGCGAATACCCCAATACCATGCAATGGAGAAGGCTTAATCATCACATAGGTTGACCCACTTAATTCTTTTAATAGCGCTTCTTTATTCATAAATACTTAACTCAATTTTTGAATACATTGTTCTAAAGATGTTTCCCAATGAGGTATAGCAATAGCAAGTTCATTTTCTATTTTATGGGTATCTAATACGGAATAGCCTGGTCTTGCAGCAGGGGTTGGAAATTCAGCAGTCGTAATTGCAATTAAATCACAAGAAAGACCAGTCAATGCTTTTATTTTTTCTGCAAATTGATACCAAGTAGTTTCACCCGTATTGGCATAGTGATAAATGCCTTGTATATTTTTACCCCCATTCAACCCTTCAATTATTTTCAAAGTTACACTCGCTAAATCACGTGCATAAGTAGGGCGGCCTGCTTGGTCATCAACAATTTTTAGCTGCTCTCTTTCTTTCATTAATCGAATCATGGTTTTTACAAAATTATTACCATGACTACTAAACACCCATGAAGTTCTTATAATGATACTTGCTTCATTTTCTTGCAAAGCCAGTTGCTCACCCTCCGCCTTTGAACTGCCATAACTATTGATGGGCTGCAATGGAGTATCTGGTAAAAAAGGAATACTTGAAACACCATTAAATACATAATCGGTTGAATAAGTAATAAAACGAATTCCTTTTTGTTTTGAAATACGCGCAATCGCTCCTACTGCTAAAGCATTCACCGTATGCGCCATTTCTTTTTCCGACTCTGCTTTATCTACAGCTGTATAGGCTGCTGTATTAATGATAATATCTGGCGCGATATCATTTATTATTTTTTCAAAGGTATCTGGTTTAGATAAATCCATTCCAGTTCGATCTAAAAAAATAAATTCAAATGTAGGATAAGATGAAACCAACTGGCTTAACTCCCAACCCAATTGCCCATTGGCTCCTGTCACTAAAATTTTTTTAATAGACATTATTTTGAAATAAATTCTTTAGGTAATTTAGTCCACTCACTTGGAGGCAAAGCTTTAAAATAATCGTAAGTCTTTTTCAAACCTTCGGCACGATCCACTTTTGGCTCCCAACCTAAAATAGTTCTTGCTTTTGTAATGTCTGGTTGTCTTTGCTTCGGATCATCAACAGGAAGTGGCTTGTAAATTATTTTCACACTTGATCCTGTTAATTTTAAAACTTCTTCTGCAAAATCTTTTAAACTTATTTCATTTGGATTGCCAATATTCACTGGTTGCGAATAATCACTTAACAACAATCTATAAATGCCTTCTACTAAATCATCTACATAGCAAAAGCTTCTTGTTTGAGAACCATCTCCAAACACCGTCATATCTTCGCCTCTTAATGCTTGACCTATAAATGCAGGCAAAGCACGTCCATCATTCAAACGCATTCTTGGACCATAGGTATTAAAAATTCTAATAATTCTTGTTTCAACATGGTGAAAAGTATGATAGGCCATGGTAATAGATTCCATGTAACGCTTTGCCTCATCGTATACACCTCTTGGCCCTACTGGATTTACATTGCCCCAATATTCTTCTGTTTGAGGATGCACTAAAGGATCGCCGTAAACTTCGCTAGTACTGGCCACTAAAATTCTTGCCCCCTTCGCTTTTGCCAAACCCAATAAATTATGAGTGCCCATCGCTCCCACTTTTAAGGTTTGAATAGGAATTTTTAAATAATCAATGGGACTCGCTGGAGAAGCAAAATGTAAAATGTAATCAAGCTTTCCCTCTAATTCTATAAACTTGGTAACATCGTGATGTATAAATTCAAAACTGGTATTGCTTCTAAGATGCACAATATTATTTATATCTCCCGTAATTAAATTATCCATTGCAAGCACATAATATCCTTCCTGAATAAAACGATCACATAAATGCGATCCTAAAAATCCGGCTGCACCTGTTATTAAAATTCTTTTTTGACTCATGGTAATTTATTTTGTAGCAGCTGCTCTTCCAATGCTTTCGTAATGATAACCTAATTCCTTCATTTTTGAAACTTCAAAAAGATTACGACCATCAAATAATATTTTGTGCTTAATCTCTTTTTCCATTCTTTCAAAATCGGGAGTTCTAAACTCACTCCACTCTGTGGCAATAATTAAAAAATCGGCGCCTGTTAATGCTTCATATTGACTGGTAGCATATTTAATCTTATCCCCTATTTGCGCTTTCACATTTGGCATCGCTTCTGGGTCATAGGCTGTAATAGCAGCTCCCATGGATGTTAAAGCCTCAATGATACTTAATGCTGGCGCTTCTCTAATATCATCTGTATTAGGCTTGAAAGCCAAGCCCCACAATGCAATTTGCTTGCCTTTTAAATCGCCTTTATAATGAGATTTGATTTTATCTACTAAATGTAATTTTTGATTCGCATTTACTTTTTCAACTGCTTTCAAAATTTCAAAATCATATTTCACTTCATCAGAGGACATGATTAATGCTTGTACATCTTTAGGGAAACAAGATCCGCCATATCCAATACCAGGAAATAAGAAACGCTTCCCAATTCTGTCATCACTACCAATACCTCTTCTTACCATATCCACATCAGCTCCCATGCGCTCACACAATTGAGCAACCTCATTCATGAAAGATATTTTGGTTGCCAAGAATGAATTGGCTGCATATTTTGTTAACTCTGAACTTCGCTCATCCATAAAAATTACGGGATTACCTTGTCTAACAAAGGGTGCATATAAATCGCTCATTACTTTTTTAGCTCTCTCCGATCTTGTTCCTACCACTACTCTATCTGGTTTCATAAAATCATCCACCGCAACTCCTTCTCTTAAAAATTCAGGATTACTCACTACATCATATTCGCCTTTATAATTTTTCGCAATGGCCGCGCTTACTTTATCGGCAGTGCCCACTGGAACAGTACTTTTATTAACAATAACTTTATAATCTTTCAATATTTTTCCTAAATGATCTGCTACCCCTAAAACATATTTTAAGTCGGCACTTCCATCTGCTCCCGGAGGTGTTGGCAAAGCCAAGAATATAATTTCAGCACCTTCTATGGCTGATGCTAATTCAGTTGTAAACGTTAAACGTCCTTCTTTAATATTTCTTAAAAATATTTTCTCTAATCCCGGCTCGTATATCGTAATTTGACCATTACTTAATTTTTCCACTTTTGACTTGTCGATATCAACACATGTTACTTTGTTTCCCGTTTCTGAAAAACAAGTTCCAGTCACTAATCCAACATATCCTGTTCCTACTACTGTAATTTTCATCTAGTTCTTTTTTTTAATTAAAAAATGATTTTACACCTGCTACGATATAGGCTAATTGCGCTTCCTCCATTTCGGTATGCACCGGTAGAGAACAAACACAGGGGGTTAGTGTATCTGTTATAGGTAAATTCCAATTTGTATTTTTTTGCTCACCAAACATTTTTTGCAAATGACCTGGCACTGGATAATATATCATGCAGGGTATTTCCTGTGCCGCCAAATGCGCTATAAATTTATCACGATCCACCCCTTTTAACTGAATGGTATATTGATGATACACATGTGTGCTATAATGGGTATTGGAAGGGGTTATAATTTCTTTAATAGAAGTAAATGCATCATTAAAATACTTAGCAACAAATTGTCTAGCAGTATTATATTGATCTAATTTTTTTAATTTAATATTTAAAATGGCTGCTTGAATTGAATCCAATCTTGAATTACATCCCACCACATCATGATAATATCTTTCAGATTGACCATGATTGGCAATCATTGTCATTTTATCAGCCAATACTTTATCATTGGTAAATAAAGCACCCCCATCTCCAAAAGCACCTAAATTTTTACTGGGGTAAAAAGATGTTGCTCCAATATGTCCGATAGTTCCCGTTTTTTTTGTCACCCCATTTGAAAAAGTATAATCACATCCAATGGCCTGCGCATTATCTTCAATAACAATTAAATTATTTGCTTTCGCAATTTCCATGATTTGTTCCATGGGTGCAGCATGACCATATAAATGTACAGGTACAATCACTTTTGTATTTGGTGTTATGGCTTTTTTTAAACTTTCAATATCCATGCAAAAAGTAATAGGATCCACATCTACAAATACTGGTTTCAATCCTAATAATGCAACAACTTCTGTTGTGGCGATATAAGTAAAAGAAGGGGTTATGATTTCATCTCCTGGTTGAAGCCCTAAAGCCATCATAGCAATTTGTAAAGCATCCGTTCCATTGGCACAGGGTATGACATAATCAGCCCCTAAATAAGTGCCTAAATTTTGAGCAAAATCCTTCACCGCTTTCCCATTAATGTAGGCTGCGCTATCCAATACTTCTTGAATCGCTGCATCTACTTCCTCCTTGATGGCTAAATACTGATTTTTAGTATCTACCATTTGAATTTTTCTCATCCTTTAAATTTGGGCAAAATTACAATAAAAAGGCTAATTCAACCCATTTGTAGGTATAAGTAGCCATTTCAAAACAAATTGAACTTTTCTGCTATTTTTTATTGATTTTTGCCCTACCGAAATACCTGTATGATTTTATACCATTTCTTCTTAGGGCTCTACCCAATATTAGCTTATCTCATTAGCCCGTTTAATGAAAAAGCAAGGCAATGGGTGAATGGACAAGCAAAGGTTTGGGAAGAGATTACTATTTTGAAGCAAAATATCAAACAACCACTTATTTGGGTGCATTGTGCATCTTATGGAGAATACGAACAAGGGCTCCCTATTATTGAAAAAATTAAAGCGTCTTATCCATCACATCAAATATGGCTCACTTTTTTTTCTCCTTCAGGATATCTTCATCGCAAAAATGATGGCGTCGCAGATTTTGTAACTTACCTCCCCTTTGATAATGAGAAAAATGCTACTCTTTTTTTAGATACCCTGCAACCCTCTTTAATAATTTTCATTAAATATGAATTTTGGCATTATTATTTAGCTACTGCTCAACAAAGAAATATTCCAACCATTTTAGCTTCTGCACTTTTTAGACCTGGGCAAATATTTTTCCGTTTTTACGGAGGCTTTTATAAAAAAATACTCAACCTTTTTACGTCCATACTAGTTCAAGATTCTATTTCTCATGATTTAATCAAACCCTTATTAACCTCAGCAAAAGTATATATAACTGGAGACACTAGATTTGACAGAGTACTTAGCACCGCCGCCAGTGTTGCCAAATTTGAATGGATCCAAAAACTAAGTAGCAATAAAATAATAATAGCAGGAAGCACATGGGAAAGTGATCATGTGATTTTAGCAAAAGCAGTAAGTGAAATAAAAAAAGTAAACTGGATTATAGTTCCTCATCATGTGGATGTTAACTCTATTACTCAATGTAAAAATCATTTCCCTAACGCGATTACTTTAACAGAACTATTAGCTTCTAAACAACACTTCACTTCACCTACAGTCATTATTATAGATCAAATTGGAATATTAAGAAACTTGTACCAATATGCTTTTATTACTTATGTTGGTGGTGGTTTTGGTAATGATGGAGTACATAATGTTTTAGAACCATCTGCATTTGGGAAACCCGTTATATGGGGGAAAAATGATCTTAAATACAGAGAAGCCATTGGGCTTAGAAATGTTGGAGGTGGTTTTTCCATTGATTCAGCCGATGCATTAATTAAGACCATTCAATATTTAATGGTATCCGAAAAACAATACGCTGAAATTTGTAAAAAATCGGGGCAATATATTATTGACAACGCAGGAGCTACTCAAAAAACAATTGATTTTATTAAAGAGCAGCAACTATTAGGATAAGAATGGCTACTTTTGGCAAAATAAAATTTAGCAATATAATTATAAAATATGTTTATTGAACAAAATATTACTGGTGAAAGACGCGGTTGGATTGAAGTGATTTGCGGAAGTATGTTTAGTGGTAAAACCGAAGAATTAATTAGAAGATTAAAAAGAGCTAAAATTGCCAATTTACAAGTGGCTATTTACAAGCCAGCCACTGATACGCGCTTTGATGTCAATAAAGTGGTTAGCCATGATGCTAACTCCATTGACTCTATTCCCGTTAAAAGCAGTGCTGAAATTTTATTATTAGCTAATACTGCTGATGTAATTGGTATAGATGAAGCTCAATTTTTTGACGCTGGCATTATTGAAGTTTGTGAAACACTTATGATGCAAGGCAAAAGAGTTATAGTAGCAGGATTAGATATGGATTATTTAGGAAAGCCTTTTGGCCCTATGCCTTCATTATTAGCCATTGCCGATTTTATAACCAAGCTGCACGCCATTTGTGTGAAGTGCGGACACTTAGCTAATATTTCATACAGAACTAGTGATGAAGAAGGAACAGTCGTGTTAGGCGAAAAAAATAATTATGAACCAAGGTGTCGTATTTGTGCCAAAAAATAATTTCATCCTCAGTAAATAAAGTAAAATGAATCTGCAGTTTAAATCTATAATTACTTTATTGAAAAAAGATATGTTGCTAGAATTTAGACAGCAGTATACTTTCTTTGGCATCTTATTATATATTGCCTCCACCACTTTTGTTATTTACTTAACCATGGGGCAACCCGATGACAAAGTATGGAATGGCTTATTTTGGATAACCTTATTATTTATTTGTATTAATACAGTGGCGAGAAGCTTTTTACAAGAAGGAAGAGGTCGTATGCTCTATTTTTATACCATTGCGAGTCCAATACATTTTATTTTTTCTAAATTAATTTATAATAGTTTGCTCATGTGTTTTATGAGCGGGCTTAGTTTATTATTATTCATTTTATTATTAGGCAACCCCTTACAACATAGCTTATTGTTTTTTGGATTGAGCTGTTTGGGGGGTATTAGTTTAAGCCTGGTCTTTAGTTTTTTAGCAGCCATAGCTTCCAAAGCCCAGCAGCCATCGGCTATTATGGCGATTCTAGGTTTCCCCTTAATTATTCCACAGTTAATGTTGTTAATGAAAATTGCAAATATCGCTTTTGCAGATATCGTACAAAATGGACTACCTCAATTAGTAGGTTTATTGTGCGGCTTTGATATTATGATTGTAGCACTCTCTTATATCCTCTTTCCTTTTTTATGGAAAGAGTAGATTATTAAGAAACTTAAAATAAGATAAGCTTCTTAATAATTTTATTTATTTGATTTTTTATGGTGTTCTCTATCCTTTTAAAATTCTTAATTTTAAAAGGTCAAAATTAAAACTGAAGATGACGAACGGTTTGACCGTTATTGATAAGTTGTTGTAAAGATTCAATTCCAATTTTAAGATGATTAGCCACAAATTGAGCAGTTACTTTTGAATCGCTTGCTTCTGTTTTTACCCCTTCTGGCACCATTGGAGAATCGCTCACTAAAAGTAAAGCACCTGTAGGAATTTTATTATAAAATCCAACTGTAAAAATTGTAGCTGTTTCCATATCAATGGCGTAAGCTCTAATATCTGTTAAATATTCTTTGAACTTTTCATCATGCTCCCACACTCTTCTATTGGTGGTGTATACAGTACCTGTCCAATAATCTACATTGTTATCGCGTATGGTTGTTGAAATTGCTTTTTGTAATGCGAAGGCTGGTAAAGCAGGTACTTCTGGTGGAAAATAATCATTAGAAGTTCCCTCTCCTCTTATAGCAGCGATGGGTAATATTAGGTCGCCAATTTTATTGCGTTTTTTCAATCCACCACATTTTCCTAAGAATAAAACAGCTTCTGGTTGAATGGCTGTAAGTAAATCCATAATCGTTGCAGCACCTGGGCTACCCATTCCAAAGTTGATGATGGTAATCCCATCAGAAGTGGCGCATTGCATAGGCCTATCTTTTCCAATAACCTCTACCTTATGCATTTCGGCAAACATGTTTACATAATTGCTAAAATTAGTCAATAGTACAAAACGACCTAATTGGTCTAAGCTAGCCCCCGTATACCTTGGTAACCAATTCTCTACGATTTCTTCTTTTGTTTTCATACAATTCAATTTTAAGGTTTCTACTACTTATCTTTGGATTAAGTATTATATAAAAATACGAATTTTAATTTAAATGATAGTTCTCCATTATCCTAGCTACCCTTTTAAAATAAAAGCCATCAATGGGAAGGATCAAGTATTTGACCCCTTTAGAAAAATATGGGTAGTACTTACCCCAGAAGAATGGGTAAGACAAAACATTTTACAATACCTAGTTCAAAGCTGTAAATACCCATCAAGCTTAATAGCTGTTGAAAAATCTATTCAACTAGGCGAACTAACTAAACGTTTTGATATTGTTGTATATAAAAATGATTCCCCTTGGATGATTATAGAATGTAAAGAAGCAAAAGTAAAATTAGACGAGACAACTATGTTGCAAATATTACAATATCAACAAGTCCTTACTGCACAATATTTATTTATTAGTAATGGTCATGAAACACTAGGAGCTAAAATAGAATCGGGGAAACTGCATGCATTGCAAAATTTCCCCGAATACTTATAAAATAAATTCTCCTTTTCTATTAAGGGAATATTCCTAATTCAGCATAAGAAGTACCCACTTTATTAATAGCACAAACATAAGCCGCTGTGCGCATATCTGGAATGGATGGATTAGCTTTCCAAATATCCATAATCTCTCTAGTTGCATTTATCATAGTCTCTTCTAAACCACTATGCACTAAATCAATTTCATCAGGACCATGCGCGATAATTTCTTTTTCAGACTCTGTCACTTTTTTACCTGTCAACTCTTCAATCTGATTCAGAATATTAATGTTTGCATTTTCTGTAAATCTTTTTTCTAATCGACCATATCTTACGTGACTTAAATTTTTCAACCACTCAAAATAAGAAACGGTTACCCCTCCTGCATTTAAATACATATCAGGTATCACTAAAACTCCTTTGCCTGCTAAAATATCATCTGCTTCAGGTGTTAAAGGGCCGTTAGCTGCTTCCCCAATAATTTTTGCTTTAATACGAGGCGCATTATTTGCATCAATTACATTCTCCAATGCCGCTGGAATTAAAATATCACATTCCATTTCTAATGCATCTGCGCTTTTTTCAATATTTTTTGCACCAGGGAAATTTAAAATACTACCTGTTTTTTTACGATGCTGAAATACTTCTTCTTCATTTAAACCTGCTGCATTATAGATAGCTCCTTCATATTCTGCTATTGCTATTACCTTGGCACCATGCTCTCTGAAAAATTTTGCAGAATAATATCCCACATTACCTAAACCTTGTACCACTACTTTTTTATCTTCAATACCTACTGTTAATCCTAGTTTTTTCATTTGATCTTCCATCAAACAAACTTCTCTTACACCAAAAAATACACCTAAGCCTGTCGCTTCTTTACGACCTCTTACACCCCCTAACGAAATAGGCTTACCCGTTACACAGCCCGCAGCGTCTATCTCTCCTGGTTTTAATGATTGATAGGTATCCACTATCCAAGCCATTTCTCTTTCGCCGGTTCCATAATCAGGTGCTGGAACATCAATGCCTGGACCTATAAAATTTTTCTTCACTAATTCAGAGGTATATCTTCTAGTAATTTTTTCTAACTCATACGTACTTAAACTTCTTGGACTAATTTTTATACCGCCTTTAGCACCACCAAAGGGCACATTCACAATAGCACATTTGTAAGTCATTAATGCAGCCAAAGCCATTACTTCATCCTGATTCACCGCCATGCTAAAACGAATACCCCCTTTACAAGGAGACTTATGCTGTGAGTGTTGTACACGATAAGCTTCAATAACTTCAATATGCCCATCATCCATTTTAACGGGAAAACGCATACTGTATATACTATTACAAGCTTTAATTTGTTCTAATATCCCCTGCTCCCAACTTGTAAATTTTGAAGCTTTATCAAAACTTCTTTCAACACTTTGAAAGAAACTATACTCTTTATTTTCTGACATAAAAATGATTTTAAATTAAATTTAATTCTTCGGGTTAATCTTTCGCGTTATGCTCCAGCGCCGATATTTTTTTATCAACACTTGCTACATAAATAAACAGCCCGACTAAAATTATAGTAACAATAGTCATTACTAAATAAATTTTACCTTGTTGCACCATGATGCTACTATTGTCAACAGCCTTTGTTTGTAATAATTGAAACATATATTTTTATTTATACTTGAATGATTATAATTTATTCCTGATTGATTATTAATTAGACGAATGTTATTACAAGAGTCCTTCTTTTTTTAATTTTAATAATTGTACTCTTATATGCAAAGTGCTTACCCATACTCCTAACAAAGTCCAACCTATTACAGCGGGATAAAAAACAGTACGCATATTAGCTGACATATCTTTTCCATTAATACCTGGATTACCATCACTGCCCTGTCCTCCAGGATGTAATGATTCTGTTAGTCTTGGTAAAATCCATAGCGTAGGGAATAACATAAAGAAAGAAAAAATATTATAGACAGCAGAAAGTCTTGCTCTTTTTTCGGTATCAATTAAACTGCCTCTTAAAACAAAATAGGCGAAATAAATAAGTAAGGCAATGGCTGCTCCATTTTGTTTTGGATCGCCTACCCAAGGACTACCCCATTGATAGTTGGCCCAAAAAGCACCTGTTACAATTCCTAAAAATCCAAAAAGCAACCCTGTAGAAGCATACGCCATTGAATAAATATCATGCACTGGATTAGCATTTCGCAAATATTTAATTGCATACACAAGAGATACAAATAACAGTATCATCATTCCAAACCACATGGGAACATGAAAGAAAAAATTACGAATTGACTCTTGCAGACGGTCGTCAAGCTTGGGAACTTTTACTAAAAAGCCATAAGTACAGGTATAAACCAAAAGGATAATAGATAGGATTTTCCACCAACGCGCTCTCAACATAGTTTAATTTATTTTAAATCAATAAATCCAAAAACTAACAATTGTTTGCAAAGTTAAGCATTTTGCATCCAATCCCCCAATTTTTGGTATGAATCTTATGTAAACAAAATTACTGCTTATGTTGTACATTTGCGTCCATAATTTTCATGCCGTAACATGAAGCGAACTGCCCCGTAAGGCTGTAGTAAACTTAATGTGGCTATCATTTAAAAATAGACACAAATGAAACTTTCTCAATTTAGGTACGATCTACCTTTAAATTTAATTGCACAATATCCTACTAAAAGAAGAGAGGATAGCAGACTGATGGTAGTTAACCGTCAAAATGGTCACATGGAAAATCGTCATTTCTCTGATTTATTAGAGTATTATGATGACAAAGATGTATTTGTAGTAAACAACACTAAAGTTTTTCCTGCTAGAATGTATGGACGTAAGGAAAAGACAGGTGCGAAGATTGAAGTTTTCTTATTAAGAGAATTAAACAAGCCCAACCGTTTATGGGATGTTATTGTTGATCCCGCAAGAAAAATTCGTGTAGGAAACAAATTGTATTTCGGAGAAAACGAAGAACTAGTAGCTGAAGTTATTGACAACACCACTAGTCGTGGACGTACGATTCGTTTTTTATGGGAAGGTGATGACGAAGGATTTAGAAAGATGTTAGAATTTTTAGGTGAAACACCATTGCCTAAATATATTAAACGCAAACCAGACGAAGAAGATAAAGAAAGATACCAAACCGTTTACGCAAAGCATGAAGGTGCTGTTGCTGCTCCTACTGCAGGTTTACACTTTAGTAAAGAGTTAATTAAAAGATCTGAAATTATTGGCATTCGTTTTGCTGAAGTAACCTTACATACCGGCCTTAGTACCTTCAGACCTATTGAAGTAGAAGATTTAAGCAAACACAAAATGGATGCTGAATATTTTAAAATAGATGAAGAAGCTTGTAAAATTATTAATACCGCAAAACAAAATGGTCGTCGCGTATGTTCTATAGGAACAACCGCTATGCGTGCCATGGAAAGTAGCGTTACCGCTCAACGTTTATTAAAACCAGCAGAAGGTTGGACAAATCATTTTATTCACCCTCCTTATAATTTTAATATTGCAGATAGTTTGGTAACTAATTTCCATTTGCCAAAAACAAGCTTATTAATTATGTCATGCGCTTTTGCAGGTTATGAATTAGCCATGGAAGCTTATAAAAAAGCCATTAAAGATAAATATCGCTTCTTCAGTTATGGTGATGC
>CAINWZ010000001.1 GCA_903854725.1 uncultured Bacteroidota bacterium | reverse complement strand
TTAATAATTATCTAATACTTTATTATTTTCGCCAAAAAAATAGGATTTTAACCCTTTTTCATCATATATTTTATTTTATTAATATTTTAAATACCCACCCTATGGCAGTTTCAAAATTAGAGTACATCTGGCTAGATGGTTACAAACCAACACAATCCTTAAGAAGTAAAACAAAAATTGAAAAAGACTTCAGTGGCAAATTAGCCGATTGTGATATGTGGTGTTTTGATGGATCATCTACAGAACAAGCTCCAGGAGGTTCTAGCGATTGTTTATTAAAACCTGTTTTTATTTGTAAAGATCCAGGTCGTAAGAACGCCTATTTAGTAATGTGTGAAGTTTTAAGTTCTGATGGAAAAGCTCACCCTACAAATGGAAGAGCTACCATCGAAGATGATGATAATGATTTTTGGTTTGGATTTGAGCAAGAATATTTTTTATGGAATCCTGCTACTGATAAACCATTAGGTTTCCCAGAAGGAGGATATCCAGGACCACAAGGACCTTATTATTGTTCAGTGGGTGCAAGTAATGCATATGGAAGAAATATTGTAGAAGAACACCTAGACGCTTGTATTGACGCGGGTTTGAACATTGAAGGAATTAATGCAGAAGTAGCAGCAGGTCAATGGGAATTTCAAATATTTTCAAAAGGTGCTAAAGAGGCAGGTGATCAAATTTGGATAGCACGTTATTTATTAGAAAGAATTGGCGAGACATATGGCGTATCTATAAATTGGCATTGTAAACCATTAGGAACATTAGATTGGAACGGTTCTGGTATGCATGCAAACTTCTCCAACACCACTTTAAGAACTTGTGGCAAAAAAGAAACTTATGATATTATTTGTGAAGCATTTCGTCCAGTTGTAAAAGAACATATTGAAGTATACGGAGCCGATAATCATTTAAGATTAACTGGAAAACATGAAACAGCCAGTATACATGATTTCTCTTTCGGAGTTTCTGACAGAGGAGCAAGTATTCGTATTCCCATTGGCGCAGTGGAGAAAGGTTGGAAAGGCTGGTTAGAAGATCGTCGACCTAATTCAGCAGCAGACCCTTATAAAGTTGCTGCCAGAATTATCAAGACTGTAAAAACTGCAAAAGTTTAGTTTTTAGTAATATTTTGACAGGTTTAAAGCTAAATCCCCCTTCCTAATCTCAGGATGGGGGATTTTTTGTTGATTACTACTACTAAAATGCCCATACCTTTGGTTTATTCTCAAATATAAAATTTACCCATATGTCTTTAAGATTTGACGCAGTTAATCACGTGAGCCATGATCGCTCCAATAATCCAGAAGTGCATTCACAAAAAATTACAGCCATTTTTGGTGAAAGTGTTTTTAATGTAAAAACAGCTAGAGAATTTTTAAGTGATGAAGCTTATAAAAGTTTAGTCAATAGTATTAAAGGTGCTAAAAAAATTGATCGTGCAGTGGCAGGACAAATCGCTACTGGTATTCGTGCCTGGGCAGAGACAAAAGGAGTTACTCACTTTACACACTGGTTTCAACCTTTAACTGGAACGACTGCAGAAAAACATGATTCATTTTTTACTTTAAAATCTGACGGCACTGCTATTGAAGAATTTGATGGCGCTGCTTTAATTCAACAAGAGCCAGATGCCTCTTCCTTTCCTAGTGGTGGATTAAGAGCAACATTCGAAGCAAGAGGTTATACTGCTTGGGATCCTTCTTCTCCTCCCTTTATTATTGAAATTGGAAAAGGTAAAACACTTTGTGTTCCAACTATTTTCGTATCCTATACAGGTGAATCATTAGATTATAAAGCACCTTTAATGAAAGCAACTGAAGCTTTAAATAAAGCTGCTGTAACAGTTTGTAATTTCTTTGATAAAAATGTAAATAAAGTAACCCCTACATTAGGTTGGGAACAAGAATATTTTGTCATTGATGAAGCATTGGTAAATGCAAGACCCGATTTAGTACAATGCGGAAGAACCGTATTTGGTGCTGCTCCAGCTAAAGGACAACAATTAGAAGATCATTATTTCGGATCTATTCCTGAAAGAGTGTATGCATTTATGCGTGATTATGAAAATGAATCATACAAATTAGGGATTCCTTTAAGAACAAGACATAATGAAGTGGCCCCTGCTCAATTTGAGTGCGCCCCTATTTTTGAAGAAGTTAATATAGCTGTGGACCATAATATTTTATTAATGGACGTAATGAGTCGTGTTGCAAAAAGACATCATTTAGTGGTATTACTTCACGAAAAACCTTTTGCAGGAATCAACGGAAGCGGCAAGCACAATAACTGGAGTTTAGCAACCGACACAGGTGTGAATTTATTAGCACCGGGTAAAACACCAAAGACCAACTTAATGTTCTTAACCTTTTTCGTAAATACAATTAAAGCAGTACATGATTATGCAGATATATTAAGAGCCTCTATCGCTTCTGCTTCAAATGATTTTAGATTAGGAGCTAATGAAGCACCTCCAGCTATTATTTCTGTTTTCGTAGGTGAATATTTAACGAAAGTATTGAATGATGTGGAAAGCCGCGTGGGCACTAAGTTTGACGAGCAAGATGAAGCTATTTTAAAATTAGATTTACACCGCAGTATTCCAGAATTGTTATTAGACAATACCGATCGTAACCGTACTTCTCCCTTTGCATTCACAGGAAATAAATTTGAATTCCGTGCGGTTGGTTCTACTGCTAACTGTGGTCATCCTATGACCATCTTAAATACCATTGTAGCAGATACGTTGAATAAGTTTGCTGCAGAAGTAGAAGCTTTAATGGAGAAAGGAGATAAGAAAGAAATTGCTATTATGCAAGTAATTCAAAAATACATCGTATCAAGTAAAAAGATTTTATTTGAAGGAGATGGCTATAGCGAAGAGTGGCATAAAGAAGCAGAGAAAAGAGGCTTGCCTAATTTAAAAACCACACCTATTGCATTGGATGCAATGGTAACTGAAAAGGCAAAGAAATTATTTCAAGAAAATAATATTTATTCACACAGTGAATTAGAGGCACGTTACGAAATTGAATTAGAGAAGTATATTAAAAAAGTTCAAATTGAAGCGCGTATCATGGGTGATTTAGCAACCAATCATATTATTCCTTCTGCGCTTAAATATCAAAATGAGTTATTGAAAAATGTAAGTTTACTTCGCGAAGCTGCTTTGCCTGAAAAATTATACAAAGGTCAATTGGCTTTATTGAAAGACGTGAGCACGCATATTCAACAAGTGTATGACAATGTTGATGCTATGGTGGAAGAGCGTAAAGTAGCTAATAACATTGCTAACTCAAGAGATAAAGCCATTGCTTATGAAGCAAAAGTGAAAGCGCAATACTTTGACAAGATTCGTTACCACGTTGACAAATTAGAGCAATTGGTAGATGATGAATTATGGACCTTGCCTAAGTACAGAGAGTTATTGTTTTTACGTTAATTCAAAAATATTGATGAACAAAAAAAAGGTCCCGAATATTCGGGACCTTTTTAAAAATCATTAGAGAATTTTTTCCAGCCCTTATATTTCATAAAGGGCTGGAAAAAATTACTTCATCTTGAAAGTCTCTAAAAACTTCGTAGTAAAGTTTCCTTTTCTAAAATCTTCGTTCTGCATTAATTGTAAATGGAAAGGAATGGTAGTATGTACTCCTTCAATTACATATTCGCTTAAGGCACGGTACATGGTATTGATGGCTTCTTCACGTGTTTGCGCCACTGTAATTAATTTACCAATCATAGAATCATAATAAGGAGGAATTACATAGCCCGCATACACATGACTATCTACACGAACACCATGTCCGCCTGGTGTATGCAATACGGTAATTTTTCCTGGAGAAGGTCTAAAATCATTATAAGGATCTTCTGCATTAATTCTACATTCAATTGCGTGCAATTGTGGTTCGTAATTACGACCAGATATTTTTTCGCCTGCAGCAATTTTAATTTGCTCTTTTATTAAATCATAACTCACTACTTCTTCCGTCACGCAATGTTCTACTTGAATACGTGTGTTCATTTCCATGAAATAAAAATTACGATTCTTATCTACTAAAAATTCAACCGTACCAACACTTTCATAATTAATAGCGCTTGCTGCTTTAATAGCTGCCTCTCCCATTCTTTGACGCAATTCTGGCGTCATAAATGGAGAAGGAGATTCTTCCACTAACTTCTGATGTCTTCTTTGAATAGAACAATCACGCTCACTCAAATGACATACATTGCCGTATTGATCTCCTGCTACTTGTATTTCTATATGACGAGGCTCTTCTACAAATTTCTCCATGTACAAGCCATCATTTTTAAAACTAGCACCTGCTTCCATTTTTGCAGTACTAAATGCTTTTTCAATTTCACCTTCATTCCATACCACGCGCATTCCTTTACCACCACCACCAGCAGTGGCTTTGATTATAACAGGATATCCAATTTCTTTGGCTAAAATTTTTGCTGCAGCTACATCTTCCAATAAACCTTCTCCACCTGGAACTACAGGAACACCTGCTTTAATCATGGTTTCTTTTGCAGTAATTTTATCACCCATGCTATTAATCATATCAGGTGTTGGCCCAATAAATTTAATGCCATGATCGGCACATATTTGTGCAAATTTTGAATTCTCTGCTAAAAAACCATAGCCAGGATGCACCGCATCGGCATTGGTAATTTCACAAGCCGCCATGATGTGTGGAATATTTAAATAGGACTCTTGCCCTTTAGGGCCGCCTATACAAACAGCTTCATCGGCAAATTTTACATGTAAACTATCTTTATCTGCAGTAGAATAAACGGCCACCGTTTTAATACCCATTTCTCTACAGGTTCTAATAATACGTAAAGCAATTTCGCCACGATTGGCTATCAAAATCTTTTTAAACATTTTTCTTAATTAAAATTTGAAAATGGGTGAGGTTTATTCTGGTTGCACCAAGAATAAAGGTTGGTCATATTCCACAGGACTTGCATCTTCCACTAAAATTTTAACGATGGTTCCTTTTATTTCACTTTCAATTTCATTGAAAAGTTTCATCGCCTCAATAATACAAACTACTTTACCTGGAGAAACCTCTGTTCCTTCCTCAGCCATTAATGGCTTATCTGGAGCAGCTCTACGATAAAAAGTACCTATCATAGGGCTTTTGATAGTTAATAAATTGTCTGCAACGGGTGCCGCTGTAACAGCTGGCGCACCAACAGCAGGGGCTGCTGCAACTGGAGCTGCTGCATAAGTAGGAGCTGGTACTGAGCTTACAGTGATTCGCTCTTCTTTTTGTTTGATAGTCACTTTTCCGTCTTTATCTTCGATACTGATCTCTCCGATATTACTCTTGTTTACTACCTTAATTAAATCGTGAATTTGTTTCAAGTCCATGTTTAGCAATTTTGGGTAAAATTGGGCTTTTTTTATTGATTTTAGCAAAAAAAAGGGCTTTTTTTATTAAAAATGGGCTTTTTTGGGCAAAAATGCCCCCGATGAATCGAAGGCATTTTTGGTTATTTTAGGCCTGTTTTAAGGCTGAATTAAGTGAAAAAGAGTTAGAAATCTATACTAAAATAACGGGCGAAGAAATATCTACAAAAAAGCCTCGCGATATATCGCGAGGCTTTTTAAAAATCATAAGAGAAATAATTTACAAGGCCTAATTTTCAATAGGCCTAAGTAACAAAAAGCCCCCCGATAAATCGGGA